>QKIM01000646.1 GCA_003249585.1 Deltaproteobacteria bacterium | reverse complement strand
GCGACCGGAACCGAGGCCTCCGTCCAGCAGCGGCTCTGACGTGAGGGAGAAGAGGGGGGAGGTGACGGCCCTGCCCTCGAGGGCAGCCATGCAGCTCTGCTTGTTATAGATGTTCGACCCTGTGAGAGGGCTGAGAAATCCGCCCAGCAGACGCCCGAGCGCGCGGTTCTCGACAACGACGTCGAGCTTGCCCGATGGGATTTTCCTGGCGCCCAGCCGGGCCAGGGTTCTTAGCGCGGCGAGTTTGCCCACCTCCTCGGCGGGCTTGAGCCCTTTGAGCGTCCTGGCGGCTGAGTACTCATACTCTGAGGGGCGGCTCTCGCCGGTATCCTTGAGGCTCAGTGACGCATAGCTGTAAAAGGACGTGGTCACCTCGGAGTCTGAGAATCCGTTGCTTGTGAGCAGCAGGGACTCGGTGCGATGGTCCCCGAAGGTGGCCGAACAGGAGATGAGCTTTGGTCCTGCAGCGTCCTTGGCCGAGGTGAATGTCTTCTCCGCGATGGTCTTGCGGGCAGCGAGGTCGAGGGCGAGGACGGCAGGGTCGTAGAGCCCCAGATCCTTGGTGCTCCTGCCTCGAAAGAGGGTCGGGTCGGGAAGGTGTCGGTGTTTGTCCGCCGCCAGATAACGGGTGAGGGACACTGCGTCCTTGATGAATTTCTCCAGGGAGGCGGGTCTCCCGTCGGAGGTGACGTGCACGGCGTAGCGGTCGTCCACGAAGAGGCGCACCTTGATGGCGAAGGTCGTGGCGCCCTTTATCTCGTCCCAGTGACCGTCACGGTGCACCACGCGATTTCCTGTGCTTCTGGAGATGCTCACTGCGCACTCTCTGGCGCCTTCTCTGCGTGCCACCTCGAGGGCGCGGCTGCCCATGGTTGTGAGTGTCGGCTCCACGGCGATCCTCATGAGGGCACCTCCATATTCGAGAAGTCTTCAAATTCGCCACTTTTCTTCACTTTTGCGGTGCCGCCGATGGTGATCTTGCCCACCTTCACGGTCGGCATGCCGAGGCCGACGGGGACGCCCTGGCCCGCTTTGCCGCAGGTCCAGCCGCTCTGGTCCATGGTAAAGTCGTTCCCTACCATCTTGATGTCGGCCAGGACCTTGGGGCCGTTGCCGATGATATTGACATCCTTGATGGGGGCTCCCAGCTTGCCGTCCTCGATGAGGTAGCCGGTCTTCACGTAGAACGTGAAATCCCCCGCGCCGATCATGACCTGGCCGTTGGTGAAGGTCTCCGCGTAGATGCCCTTCTTGATGGAGGCGATGATCTCCTCCTTCGTGTGAGGGCCGTTCGTCATATAGGTGTTGCGCATCCTGGGGATGGGCATGTGTTTGAAGGACTCGCGACGTCCGCTTCCCGTGGGTGTGACACCAAAATGTCTGGCCGACAGGGAGTCGTGGAGGAAGGTGCGGAAGATGCCGTTCTCCACAAGCTGCGTCTTTTGTGAGACGGCCCCCTCGTCGTCGCCGTTGATGGAGCCACGCAGTCCAGGCATGGTGCCGTCGTCGAAGATGTTGACGAACTTCGGTGCGATGGGCTTGCCGATCATGTCTGTATAGATGGTGGTCTTCTTGCGGGCGAAGTCAGCCTCCATCCCATGGCCGATGGCCTCGTGGAGGAGGATCCCCGATGAACCCGGGGCCATGACGAGGGGGTATTCACCCACGGGGCCAGGGACGGCGCTAAACAGCAGCACGGTCCTGCGGACAGCCTCGTCGGCGATGGCCTGGAGCTTGTCGGGCGCATAGAAATCCATTCCGGCACGCATGGAGACATTGTAGCCATTGGATTCGGTGCGGCCCTTGTGCTCGGCGACGCACGAGGCGTAGGCCAGGGTCATGGGCTGAAAGTCGCGGAAGGTGTGTCCGAGGGAATCGACCTGGACGATGGCGCTCTCGTCGTGGGAGAGCCCGAGCATCACCTTCTTGATGCGGGGGTCCCTGGCGAGGATTTTGGCTTCCAGATCGTTCAGGACCTTCACTTTCTTCGCCGTGTCCACGCTGCTCCATACCGACTTCGCGGGGTAGAAGACGGGCATCTTGAGTGCGTTGAAGGCCATGGGGGTGTTTCGGGACGGGCCTGTGGCCACCGCGGCGGCGATCTCTGCCGCAGCCAGCATGGATCGCTCATCGAGGGACTCCGTGAAGGCGTATCCCGTCTGCTCACCCTTCAGTACCCGGACGCCCATGCCCATCTCTATGCGGGTGTAGGCACGGTTGACGGCGTGATCCTCCATGCCGAGCCAGACAGCGTTTTTCTTTTGGAAATACAGGTCGCAGTAATCGCCTCCCGAGGCCAGGGCCCGGGCCATGACCTTGCGCATGAGCGCTTCGGTCACTTCGAACTGGCTCAGATCGGGGACAGGGTGTGCGGATTCGGGGGGATGTGCCGGAGTGGAGGTGCCGCTTTTTTTTCGGCAGGCCGTGGACAACAGTCCGGCGGCGCCGGCGGTTCCGGAGAGGAGCAGGAAGTTCCTCCGGGAGAGGGTGCCATCAGGTTCGGAAGGTGGGGTCATGTTGCTAAACTCCTGGGTTCTCCATGGGGTTGGACAAAGAGTATGGGAGAGATCTGGGGCTGTCAAGCTGAGGGCTCGGTGACACGGACGACGACGGCCCGGAAGCCCGCGGCGGTCAGGTGTTCCAACCAGTGGAGCTGGAGGTCGGAGAGGGTGTCTGAAGGGGACTTCACTTCGGCCCAGAGCGCTTCACCGTTGTCTTGGTGAAGGAGCAGGAGATCGGGCATCCCGGTGCCGTGCTCTTTGGGATGTCTCAGGTAGTGTCTGGCGACGGACACCAGCCCCTGGAGGGGGAGGGCGGACAGCGCCCGTGCAAAAAGGGCCGGGGAGATGCGTCGCCAGTCCGCGCCGGCCAGTGCCATTCCCTGGAGTTCTCCATACCTGGCGGTGAGCAGAGCGCGGGGATCGGGCGCGGACAGGATGTCTCGCGCCAGTTGGTCGATGAGGGGCGCGCGCCGCTCGAAGAAGTCCATGGAGTAGAAGTCCAGGGGGGCGCTCTGGTATCGGGACTGGAAGACGCCGGGCACATCGGCCGAGAAGGCCTCGACAAAGGTCACGGCGGCAAAGGTGGGGATGAAGGCGTTCTCCACGTGCCAGCCGTCGAAACCCCGTCCCCGGAAATGGTTGATGACGGCTTCCTCCACGGCGACGGGGCCGTCTTCCGAGGTGTACAGGCGTCTGCCCCCCCTGGTTCCCGTCCATGGTGTGAGCTCGACCGTGATCTCCTCGGGGGCAGGTGCGGCCTTGCGTCTTCCCGAGAGGTAGCGCAGGCTGCGGGCCACAATGGCCTCCTGCCGGAAGGTGAGCGGAGTGTCGGTCGCGCGGAGGCTTCTCAGCAGCCCGATGAGGCGGGTCCGATGGCCCGAGCGTCTGAGGTGCAGGGCCAGCCTCTCCTGGATGGGAATGAGGAGGTCCGCAGGGAGGGGCAGGGCCACGGCGCGGGTCAGAAACTCCATGACCTCGGTGTCGGGGACCTGACGGAGCTCACCGGAGAACCAGGTGAGAATTCTCGCGAAGATGTGGCGGGCGTTCTTCCCGAAGCTCTCGTATCCGCCCATCGCCGTACCCTTTTCAAAGAAGGCGGTGATGTCCATCACCTCCTCGAGCACCGCATCGATCTCTCCTGCCTCCAGAAGATCATGCAGGCGGCGCTCCACCTTCCTGGCGGCCAGATAGGCGTTGAGGTGCTCTCGGTTCTGGAACAGGCGGTGGGCAGAGAGTGGGGTCGGGAGGTGCCTCGTGGTTTCCAGCTCTTCGAGGACAAGGGAGGAGAGATCCTGCCACGGGTTGCCGAAGTAGAGCAGCATGAGCAGCTCGAAGGTCTCGGTGTGGAGCAGCCGAATCATGGGTAGGAGGGCCTCGGGATCCGTCTCGAGGCGCGCAAGCGCGCGCTGGCCGAGGGCGTTCTTGGTCCCCTTCGGCCGCTCCTGTTTCAGGGCAGCGGCGAGGTGGGCCCGCGTGAGGACCGGAAAGATCTCGTCCCAGTGATCCGGTCCCGGCCGCTCCATGCGGGCAAGCCCGCTGCAGATCAGGGCATCGAGGGGAGGGCCCAGCGGACCAATCTCGGCATATTCGATGTTCTCAAGCAGAAACCAGCGGTGGCGGCGGTTGAAGAGGCGGGCGTAGAGCTGCCGGGCCGGACGGTCCAGCGCGTTGAAGGCCTCGATGACGCCGGTCTCCTCCGGGTAGAGCAGATCCCCGTACCGTTCGACGGAATGGGCGACAACGATCTCGAAGTGCCGCAGGTAATAGGTGGCGCTGGGTCCCGTCTCTTCAGGCATTTACACATGGTCCCGGGCACGGTATGGTGCCACATGGGTCTCCGGTGGCGTAGCCCGGAGATCAGAACCCTAGCAGTTTGCCCGGCCCGGTGCCAGGAAAAGATCTCCATGACCGCCCTCGAATGTTCCGTCGGTGATATCGTCTCACACTGTTTCCGCACCGGGGATCTGTCCAGCGGGAACATGTCCAAGCTGCGGGCGCTTGC
>QKIM01000645.1 GCA_003249585.1 Deltaproteobacteria bacterium | reverse complement strand
TTCATGGCCGTGGATCCCGCCCTGGTCAAGAACTTCAGGCTGGCGGTCAAGCTGCCCCCCCTGCCCCCCTACCACCATAACGACATGGAGGTCTCCGTGAAGATCGACCGCGGGGACATCTGGTACGACGCCCCCTTCAACGCCACGGGAAAGAACCGGTATCAGCCCATCATGCGCCGGCCCCGGATGTATCTCTACGTGAACTGGAAGGGGCAGGAGATCCCCCTGGTCCGCTGGGGAACCACCATCGGCGGCTGGCGCACCGAGATGAAGGACGGCCGGGAATATTACGCCTACAAAAATTCGGATGTCGGCCCCAGGATCTGGAAGGACATCTACGCCGCCCCGGTCTGGATCCCTCCGTCCAGCACGCCGGCTGCGGGGCTCGTGAAGAACTACTTCGAAAAGGGGCGGTGGACCACCCGCATCAACCGCGAAGAGATCGGCCCATCCTACGCCAGCGCCTATGGACTGGTGGCAGCCTATCACATCAGGAACCGTTCGGACTCGGGCAAGCCCATCTGGTTCGACAACGGCATCCGCACCCACGGCTCCGTGGACTACATGTCCATCATGCGGCGACAGTCCCATGGCTGTCACCGGCTCCATAACCACCTGGCCGTGCGGCTCTTCTCGACCATCCTGAAGCGTCGCGCCCACCAGCGGAAGGGCCAGACCAGGCTCATCTACACCCGATCATTCAGCCATCAGAAGAAGGATTTCAAGATCGCCCTGGACACTCGAGGCTACCGCTTCTCCCTGGACCGTCCCATCCCCGTGGAGGTCCTGCGCGGCCGGGTACTGGGCAAGCTCAAACGCCCCTACGAGGGGTACATCCGCAAGCCCGGCGTAACGTACGATCGTGATGATCCCAACCTCAAGGACGATCCTGGAGTCAAGGAACCGCTGGAGGATGACCCCGCCGAGATTCAGACCGCAGGGGCAAAGGACGCGAAGAAGACGGACACGGCGCGGCCCCGTCCTGAGCCGAAGAAGAACAGCTCCAGACGATCGGTCGAACTCCCAGACCCCCCCAAGGGCGTCCAGCCGCTCTGATCACCCCTTGTCTACCACGTGAAAAAGCAACCATCAGGGGTGGACGACGGCATACTCCGCGACGATGTCGGGGACAGGCGCCTGTTTCATGACGGGCTTGCGGGACACCGGCGGGGCGCCGTAGACATCGACGTCGGGGGGCACCATGGATTTTCGCACCGTCTTGGGATCCTGGGAAGGGTCCTTGGGATCATCGGTCCCTGCGGGAGCGCTCATCCCCTGGCCAGTCGTCCGGGTAGGCGGGGTTCCCGGGGCCATGGCGGAGGAGGGACCGCTCCCGGTGCATCCGAGCATGGTCAGGGAGAGGCCGGCGCCCATAAGGGCTCTCGTGATCCAGCGGGGCGTCCGGGGAGGCTCGACCTCATCGATGAGCGCCATGGCTTTGCTTATTTTCTGATGCAGGATCTCAGGTGCCACTGGATTCCCCGGTGCCTTTCAGAAGTGCGATGAGCTTCTTCCTTGAGGATTCCCCTGAGTCGGCCGGGACGGGCCGGATCCGCTCGGCCAGCTCGAGGTGCCCATGAACTCCCAGCCAGTTGGAGAAGTGCCTGCGCTCTGCGTGATAGACGAAGGACTTGAAGGGGACCCACTCGAGGCAACTGATGAGCTCCTCGAGGCTCTTGGCCTTGGCCACAATGGTGTCGTGGCTGTCGGGGAGCCTGAAGACGAAATCGCCGAAACCGAAATAGTCCACCAGGTACTTGCGCAGTTGGTGCAAAAGCCGGGGCCCCTTCTTGTCCATGAAGGACCCTCCGGCTTTCTTGATCATGTCGGCCTTCTCCTTCTGGGAGGTCTGGATGACGACGGGGATCTCCATGGGCAATTGCTTCACCCGCTCGACGAGCCTGAACCCTGCGTTGAGGTCGTTGACCCCCGCCTTGGGGAATCCCAGGGAGGAGATGACCCCGACGATGCGATCACCGTACCCGTCGATAAAGTTGCAGGCCTGCTCGTAGTTGGAGGCCAGCAGCAGGATGGGACGCTCCGTGTTCTGCTTGATGCTTCGTTCGGTGAGGTCGGTGGTTGTGGGGAGCAAAGAGAGGGTCCTCTCCTCGAGCTCCTTGATGATCAGCGGGATGAAATAGCTCGCGAAGTTGATCTCGTCCTCCACGAGGAGCAGGAACCGGCGATGCTGAACCGCATAGTAATGGTCGGCGAAGAGGTGATCCTCCACAAGGTGGAGGATGTGCCGCGCCAGGGAGACATCGCTCATCCACCGGAAGTGGAAGGTCTCCGTCCGTGTGTCCAGAGGGCTCGGCATCCCGTTCATGGGATAGGGTCCATGGGAGATGGCGACGACGCTCCGGGGGCCCTCGCCGGGTTTGCGCAGGGCCGTGATGGCGGCGCTGTCGTATTCCGGCAGGGAGTGCCCGATGATGAGGAGATCCGAAGCGACCGATAGAGGATCTCCACCTGTGAGGTGCTCGAGGCGGAGATGGTCCAGAGGGGCGAGCCCTTCACGGACGAGAGAGTATTCATAAGGACTTCCAAAGAAGGTGACGTGCCGAATGAGCTGTTCCATGATGCACCCGATGGTCCGGAAAATATATCGTTGACCTCTTGCATACCTGAAAGTGCGCCCGAAAACAAGCTATTTGGGACGCACAACCCCTGTGGTAGAGAGGGCGGATCCACACAAAAACGACAGATGACCAGGGTATGGGGGAGATGAAGAAAAAAGCGGGTGGCGGGAGTGCTATCTCATGGCTCTGCGGCGCTTGCGGGGAGCAGGAAGCTTGCGGATCTTCCGCCCGGGGACCACGCGACGGCCCATGGGACCGACGAGAACCTTACGACCCATGGGACCGACGAGGACCTTGCCACCCATGGGACCGATGAGAACCTTACGACCCATGGGACCGACGAGAACCTTACGACCCATGGGGCCAACGATGACACGGCTCCCGGGACCGGGAACTCGACGGGTGCGGCGGAATTTGCGGATCTCCGGATTCACGTGGGTCACCACGACGCGACGACGCTTCATGTGGAGGTTGCGTTTTCTCAGGCGCTCCAGCTTCTTGGCTCTCTTCTTGTCCATGGCCCGGGGGCTCTTGCGGACGCGGTACCAGTTGCGGTTACGGGCAAAGGACGTCTTCACCACACGCTTCTTGCCTTTGTATTTTCTGGGATGGTACTTGACGCCGCTCATGTAGACAGGGCGGAAGTTCTTGCGGGGTTTCCACTTCTTGGCAGGCAGCTTGGAGTAGAACTTGGGCAGACGGACCTTGTGGTTCTTGGCGTAGACACGGCCACGGGGATGATGACGAAGATACATGTTGCGCCACCGGAGCGTACGGGCGCGACGCTTGGCGGCGTCACGATACCGGCGGGCCTGATAATCGTCGAACCAGGGGTTCACCTTGACGGTGAGGTCGTTCATGATCTTGAGCTTGGCAGCCTTGGGCTTGATGACGCCGGCTTTGACGAGAGCCTGGAGTCTGCGGAGCTGGTAGGCGTTGGCCATCATGATGGCCTCAAGCTTGCGATCCCGTTTGGAAGCCATCTCGGCCTCGGTAAGGGTGTTGACCAGGGGCTGAGCTTCTTTCTCATAGGCCTTGGTGTCGTCTTTGGCGGCGGCGGTCTCCACCTTGCCGGCTTCCTCGGTGGTCTTGGCTTCCATCTTGGCGATGCTGGCCTCGAGGTCGGCGACTTTCTTCTTGAGCTCCTCGATGCGATCCACAGCGGTCTTGGAGAGGGTGTCGGCGCTGTCTCCGGCGACCTTGGTCTCGCTCTCGTACCACTTGCCCCAGTCCTCTTTCTCGGCGTTGTAGGCCTTGGGAGCCGAGGGCTTGCCGTCGAGACCGATGATGACCTGCTTGCCCTTGGGGACCTCGACAGCCTTGTTGCCTTCCTGATCGGAGACCTCGACGATGCCCTCCTCGACGCCCAGTTTTACGGTACCGGCGTCGGAGACACCCACGTCGAATTCCGTCCCGAGGACGGAGAGCACGGCGGAGGGGGTGTACACGGTGAAGACCGACTGATCTTCCTCGCGGGGCTCGACCATGAGGTTGGAGGAACCCGTGAGCATGGTGATGGAGGGAGAGCCGTTGGCCAGATCGGCGCCGGCGTTGAGGACTGCCTCAGCGCCAGGACCGAGAACGACGGTGGACTCATCCCACATACGCAGTTTGGCGTTGGCCTTCTCGGCGTCAACACGGACCTGATCGCCGGCGTGCAGCGCCATGTCCTTGGTGGCCACCACGTAGTCATCGGCGTCGGCCTTCTTGACCTCGACCTTGCCCTCCATCTCGGAAATGACGGCCTCGGCGGGGGTCGTGGGCTTTTTGACCACGGGCTTCTCCACAGCCGGCTTGGTCGCAACCTTCATGTCGGGCTGCATGGGGGGCGCCATCTCGGGGCCCATCATCTGATGTTTCATGGGCCTGGGCCCATCATTCTTCTTCTCTTCCTTGCCGCTCTTCTTCCCGCAGGAGAAGGCAA
>QKIM01000546.1 GCA_003249585.1 Deltaproteobacteria bacterium | reverse complement strand
TTCCGCGAATTTTACCAGTGCGACGTGGACATCGTGGGTTCGCGGGAGATAGTAGCCGAGATGGATCTCTTTATGGCCATCACGGAGATCATGGACCGCATTGGATTTACGGATTTTGCCCTCCATGTGAACCACAGAGGGCTGCTCTCGGCCACCATGGAGGCCTTCGGTGTTCCTGCCGAGCGGGAGACCGAGGTTCTGGTGACGCTGGACAAGCTCGACAAGATCGGGAGGGAGGCCGTCACCGCCGAGCTCACGGAACGGCTGGGAGACCAGTCCCTGGGACAGCGCCTCGCTCCCCTCTTCGACCTCGTCGAGGCCCGGGCCGGGTTTGATGCGCTCGAGGCCTACTATCACACCCTGGACCTCCCGCCGCGGGGCAGGGAAGCCCTGGCGGATCTGGGGCGCCTCCACGCCTGGAGCGCTGAGCTCGGGATCTCCACTCTGAACTTCAACCCGCTGCTGGCCCGCGGGCTCGACTACTACACCGGCCCCATCTATGAGCTGCGCCTCGAGGGTGAATCCTCGAGTCTGGGCGGTGGCGGCCGGTACGACGGGCTCATCGGCTCGTTCTGCGGCCAGCAGATCCCCGCCGTCGGCTTCTCCTTCGGTCTTGAGCGGCTGCTCGTGCTCATGGAGGAGCGGGGACTCTTCGACGCCAAAGGCCATGAGCCCCCCATCGTCGTGGCCGTGGTGGAAGAGGAACAGACAGCCTTCGGGCTTGCCACGGCCACGGCTCTGCGCAAGGCCGGTCTCCGGGTCGACTGCTACCCGGGCACGGCCTCCCCCTCCAAGGTGTTCAAGTGGGCAGCCCGTGGCAACCTCCGGTTCGTGGTGCTCGTGGGTGGGCAGGAGCGTGAGACGGGCCGCTTCACCGTGAAGGACATGACGGACGGCTCCATCGTGTCGGACACTCTCGAGGGCCTCATGGATTTTTTCGGAAAAGTGTTCGGATAGGACAACTCCGGGGACTCGCCGCTGTCTATTGGAGATGACCAGGGGATGGCAGCCCGGAGCTGCTGTCTGTGACGGTGTTTTTCAAGGAAAAATCTTGCCTTGACAGAACCCCGCACCTGGGACATATTGCATTACGCCTGTTACGGAGGAGCAGATGGTGAGCTTTCTTAACATCTTCGGTGTGAAAGGGTTTTCCCTGATTTTAGCGCTGGGGATAGGTCTCCTCCCGGGATCGGCACGCCCTTCTGTAGAGTTTATTTTCTCAGCCCCCGCCGACGATCCGGCCGAGATCGATCTGACCAAGCTCTCTGTCGGAGAGATCCAGCAGAAGGCCGTGGCCATCTCCGGCACCTGGGCCGGCAAGCGCAAGAGCGTCCAGTCCATGCTCAGCGAAGCCAAATCCCAAAAGAACATCATGCGGACCAACTGCATAGAGCCCAAGGCGAAGAGCGTCGACTTCTGGATAGCGGAGGGGACCGCCGCAGAAAAAGACATGAAAGCCTCCGCCGGGCAACGGGATCAGGTCACCATCGGCTTCCAGAAGATCGCGGTCATCGACACCAAGATCGACGAGCAGACGTTGCAGGCCTCCCGCTGCATCGGTGACGAAAAATTCTCCAGCGGCGAGGGCTTCGAACTCAAGGCCTCCCATCCCACGGAAGTGACCTTCGACCCCGACGAGCCAACACTGAACTTCAACTCCTTTGTCGATCCCAACACGCCGGGAACCATCGCCAACCCTGACTGGTCCGTGGACCTTACGTGGAATGCGGCCACGCCCTACTACTAAACGGCGCTTGCCGTTCCCTGACTTGAGCGTTGAGGGCGCACGAACCTGAGCATATGAAGAGCTTATTCACTCGTCTCATTTTTCGAATCCCATACGCCCTTAGCGGGCTCGCGGGTGTAGCCCTCCTCGTCTTGTCGAGCCCCGCTGGAGCACAGGACGGGACCACCTCCTCCCTCCCCGTCTCCAAACAGAAGATCGTCATCCGGACCAACCCCCTGGACGAAGCCAAGGGTGGAGTCGGCGGCCAACTGGGCGCCTGGATGGGCTACGACTCCAACCTCACCTACGGTTCCGGGAACGTCAACAGCACAACCATGGTCTACGAGGAGGTCATCCCTGCTCTCTCCTTCAAGCTCAACGCCTCGGTACACTGGGTCACGGACCAGCTTCACCAGCGCTTCAATGCCGACAGCGAGCTGCAGTATGGCCTCGAAGTGGGCGCCGAATACGTGCAACCCTGGGAGATGACCACCCAGAACGGCAGCTACAACGATCCCCGCTTCAACGGCTTCCTCAAGGGCGTTGTCTTCTGGAAACCATCCAGCCACTTCAAGATGGAGCTCTACGAGATCCTCAACCGGAACTCCAAGACCCACTACCTCTTTAAAAAAGACTTCGTCATGTCCTGGATCGACAACCAGGTGGGCATGATCGCCCAGTTCGTTCCCGGCGACGGACTTCTGGATGTGGCCCTCTCCTACAACCTGGGTCTCGTTCTCTTCGAGGACTCGGAGATGGCGCCCTTCAACCGTCTGGACCACCAGGTTGGAGCCATCGTCGGCTACCGCTTCCTGCCGCAATCCCAGCTTTGGCTCGCCGCCACCTACGACTTCTTCCAGTACCTCGACGGCAGCGGGCGGGACTCCATGCCCGTCAAGTTCTACGGCGGCGTCTCCACCCCCCTGTGGATGAATCTGGCTCTGACCCTTGGTGGCGGCTACGGTCTCAGCATCACGGGGAACATGCCCTCCACCTGGCTGGCCACCGCCTCCATAACCTATACCCTCGCCTCCAAACTGAAGATCGGCGCCGGGTACCAGCACACCTTCACCGACTCTCTCATCAGCGACTACAGCGACAGCAACACCTTCTCTCTGTACGCCTTCATCCCCCTGGGCTCACGACAGATGATACAGGCCCAGGCGGGGCTCCAGTTCGTCAACTACATCAACGTCTATTATGGCGGAGACGCGACGGGCGACGTAAACCGCTCAGACACGATCATCTTCCTCAAGGCTCAGTACAGCTACAAGATCACGAAGTCCCTGCTGGGGACCGTCTCCTACCAGTTCATGACCGACCAGTCCCCGTACCGCGCGACGGGAATCACCGGTCCCGGCGACCCCATCGACAACGATCCGAGCTTCATGCGGCACGAGATTTACCTGGCGCTGCAATATCTGTTCTAACCCGCCGAGCCTTTACACGAGTGACCGCAGGCATGTTCCGCACCGTCCTCCTCTTCAGTCTGAGCCTCCTGACCGCGGCTTGCAGTCATTTTGACCGCAAGACTCCCAAGCCACGCCCAAAGGACTACGCCGTGGACCCCGCCCCCCTCATCGTCGGCGCCGGTGACAGTCTCAAGATCGCCTCCTTCGACGACAAGCTGCCCTCGGGGGTCTTTGTGGTCTCCACAGACGGCCACATCATCTTTCCGTATATCGGCAAGGTGAAGGTGGGGGGGCTCCAGCTCGACGCGGTCACCGCTCTCATCACCCGGCGGCTTCGGGACGGATATTTCAGAAACCCCATGCTCTCGGTGACCTTCGCCGAGCGTGTCAGCCAGAAGATCATCATCACGGGCGCCGTGGGTTCCTCCAAGACCATCCCCTATCTCCCCAAGATCACCATCCTTGAAGCCATCAGTTCAGCTGGTGGATTCGCGAAAGGGGCCGATCGGGAGGCCGTCACGGTGATGCGGGTCTACAAGGGAAGAAAATACAGGATTCGGGTCTCCATCAAGGACATCCTCAGCGGTACCACTCCCAACTTCTTCCTCCTCCCCGGGGACATCGTCATCGTCCCGGAGAAGTTCATGTGATGGGCCGCGTCTCCCTCTCCTGGCTCCACTACACCCTCCTGGGTCTCCTCCTCGTCCTCTCAGTGCTCCTCATCGGCAGTGTCCACTATCAGGTCCAGGTCATCATCGCCCTGGGATCGGTCCTGGTCCTTCCCCTGGCGGTCTTCACGGCCATGCGCTCTCGGGACCGCATCCGCCTGCCCATCCCCGCCTACCTGCTGCTGCTGCTCATGGGGGTCACGATCCTGCAGATGATCCCTCTCCCCCTGCCACTTCTGGGCCGGATCTCGCCCCATCTGGGGGAGATCTACACAATGCTCGGGATCAGGCAGAGCGCTCCCCTCACCTATGCTTTGCCCGTCACGCTCCTGGAGGCGGTGAAGCTCCTCGGATACGCCAGTGTCCTCTTCGGCGCCTATGTCATCGGGCGCCGGGGACGACGGCATCTGGCCATCGTCCGGATTATCGGTCTCACGGGGGCCATCTTCGCGCTGGTCGCCCTCACACACCGGGTGCTGCACCTCACGGCCATCTACGGCATCTACGAGCCCATTCAGAAAAAAACGTTCTTCGCCCCCTTCGTAAGCGAAAACCAAGCAGCCGGCTATTTTCTCTTCTCGCTCTTCATCTTGGCTGGACTGGCCATGGAGGAACTCAACACCCGTTTACGAACTCTCTACTGGCTGGGGGTCGCCACCATGGCAACCGCCGTCGTGACCACGGCCTCCCGCGGTGGGATCACCTT
>QKIM01000062.1 GCA_003249585.1 Deltaproteobacteria bacterium | reverse complement strand
GGGCCGGACCGCGCTCGCTCCCGTCGCCAGAGGACTCTTCCCGATCCATGCAAGGAACCTCTCCTCGTCGCCATCGCGGACGACGATCCGCAGTGAGGCGCCGTGGGGAGTCAGCGCCAGAACCTCCTCGCGAGCCTCGAGTGCGGACTCGAGGGTCATGCGGTCGGGCCCCCCTACGGTGTAGGTGTGGTGGGGGAAGCGTCCCGTAAGCTCAGCGGGTCTCCCCTCGGTCAGGAGTCCCCCACGGTGGATGAGGCCCACACGGTGACAACGGGCGGCCTCGTCCATGTAGGGGGTCGCCAGGAGGACCCCCATCCCGTCGGCGACGAATTCGAAGAGGAGATCCCACAGCTCCCGGCGGCTGACAGGGTCGACCCCGTTGGTCGGCTCGTCCAGGACCAGCACCTGCGGCTGATGCAGGAGCGCGCAGGCCAGCGCCAGCTTCTTGTACATTCCCCCGGACAGCGCGTCCGCCCGGCGGTCTGCGAAACGTTCGAGGCGGGTGATAGAGAGGAGGCGCTGGCGCCGCTCCCGGAAGACGGGGCGGGAGAGGCCGAAGAGCCTGCCGAAGAAACGGAGGTTCTCGTCGATGCTCAGATCTCCATAGAGACTGTACTGCTGAGGCATGTAGCCCACGGCCTCACGCACCGTCCTTCCCCGATGGGCGGACTGACCGAGGACCAGCGCCTCGCCTGCGTCAGGGGTAATCAGCCCCGTGAGCATTCTCATGGTGGTCGTCTTGCCGGCGCCATCGGGGCCGACCATCCCGTAGAGCTCTCCCGGTCGGACGGCCAGCGAAAGTCCGTTCACCGCACAGTTCGCGCCGAAGCGTCGAACCAGGCCCCGGCCTTCGAGCACCGCGGGAGCGTTGGTCGCGGGCATGATCACCGCGCTCCCTTCCCGGTGCCTGGGATGATGACCTCGACGGGCATGCCCGGACGCAGGCTGCCGTCAGTGTTGGGAACGGCCACCTCCACGGCGTAGACCAGACGGTCCCTGTCCTGGCGGGTCTGGATGTTGCGAGGCGTAAACTCGGCCTCAACACCGACTCTCAGGATCCGCCCCTCGAAGACTCTCCTGGGATAGGCGTCAGCCTTGATGGAGACCATGCGCCCCGGCTTCGCCGCCGCAAGCTCGGCGTTGGGCAGATAGAAGGTGGCTTTGACCTCCCGGATGTCGATGAGGGTCAATACCCTGCTTCCCGGCATGACCACCTCTCCGGGTTCGAAGTTCCGGCTCAGGACATACCCATCTCGAGGCGAACGCAGTGTGCACTCCTGTACAGCTACCTGTGCCCGATCCCGTGCTGCCTGAGCCCCCTTGATCTGTTGAGCGGCGCCATTGATGCGGATCTGGGCCAGTCTGTCCTGGATGATGGCGGCCTTCTTCCCGTTCGTCGCGACATACTCCCTCGCCTCTGCGGCATGGATGTTCTGAGACAACGCCTTGAGTTGACCGTCGAGCCCCTCCACCCGGGCCGTGCTCTGGTCAAGCACCTGGTCCGAAGCCGCTCCGGCCCGGTGGACCTTCTCCATCCTGCGGGACGCACGGTAGACCGCCCCCCGCTGCGCCTTCAGCGCGGACTTTTGTGCCTGGGCCGCGCGGGCCGCGGCGTAGGCCATCCAAATCTGCCCCTTGGCTGTATCAATACCCACCCTGGACAGCTCTGTGCTGGTCCTGGCAACGTCCAGAGCGACCTTGGCCCCCTCGATGGCTGCCTCGGCCTGGGCGAGTACGGCCATGGGCTCAGCACAATCGAGCTCGACCAGAACCTGCCCCTTTTTCACCACCTGCCCTGGCATCACCTTGATGTCCCGGATCCTTGCCAAGAGGCGGGCGGTGATGTCCACCTTTGTTCCCTCGACAGTGGCGCTGCCACCGGAGGGACGGTCGGCCTGTGCGCGTTGTGCCCGGAGTCGGACGTAGAGCAGCACCGTGAGTGCCGCCACCAGAACGATGAAAACCACTATGCCGCGTTTCATGTCACCGCTTCCTTCCCTGGGCGCGGAGATAGGCCGCCCGCGCGATCGCTGCGTCGAAATACGCTTTTATCTCTGCAAGTTTGGCCTGGTCCTTGGTCTCCTCGGCCCTGCGCAGTTCCAGCGCGGTTCCGGTGCCGGCCTTGAGGGAGGCCTGTGCCGCACGCAGATAGATCTCGGCGGATTTCAGGGTGCGTTGGGACGTCTTCACCGCTGTCGTGGCAATGCGCATTTTGGCGCGGGCATCGGCGATCTGCCGGAGGATGGACTCGTCCTCTGTCTGAATCAGCGCCCTGACCTCACCCTCCTTTGCCAGGGCCTGTTCCCGCTGCTGCTTGAGGATGCCGCCGTCGAACAGGCTCCAGGAGAGCAGGAGCCCGCCCGTGAAGGCCACACCGCCCTCCTCGTTCTCGAAATAGTTCTTTGGATATTGAAATTTGACGTTGCCCACGAGATCCAGGGTGGGCCAGAAGGACCTGTCGAGACGCTGGACCTCGAGGCGGCTGGCGCGCAGGAGGGCGGACAGCCGGACGTGTGACGGATGACGGCGTGGGGAGGAGCTGGCGGTGGCCTGCGTGGCACCCAGCGAGAGGAGGTTGTCCGTCAGTATGACCGGGGTCTGCGGTTTGAGACCGAGCAGAAGGCGGAGGTTCACGAGGGACCGGGCATGTTCCTGCCTCGCCTGCGAGAGGTGTGCCGTCAACTGGGCGATGCGGATGTCCGCGCGGGCGACATCCAGATCATTGCCCACGCCGGCCTTTCGCTGCACCTGCCTGTCCCGCAGCTCGGCCCCGGCGACCTTCATGGAACGCCCGGTGGCCCGGATGACCTCCTCATAGAAGAGCACCGCCAGATAGGAGACCCTGACCGCGTAGGCGATCTCGGCGGTGCGCTGTCGTCCCTCGGCCATGCTGGCTGCGGCCGCCGCCTTTGCCGCCGCGATCCTCGCGTCCCGGACGCCGAAGTCAAAGACCCTCCAGGCGACCGTGACGCCAACCGAGGCGTTGTTGAGGGAGCCCATGTCCCGCTCGATGCGTATCGGGGTGGCGCCGGCGAGGGGGAGATCCACCTGCATGTTCAGGGTCTGAACCGGCCCCATGATGAGGTAGCTGGCATCGAGCTTCACCTTGGGGAGCCATGCAGATTGTGCCAGCGCCACCCGTGCCCTCGCGCCCAGGGCAGCGTTCCGGGATGCCAGGAGGGCAGGGTGCCTGGCCACTGCTCTGTCGACGGCCTGGTCCTGGGAGAGCTCCAGGGGCCTGCTCTGGGCGGTGCCCGATGCACAGACGAGGGTGAAGAGCGTCAACAACACAACAGGTGAATGGTTCATGGTTTCAATAGTCATGACGTCCTACTCCAAAACGGTCGAGGAGCTGCTCTATGTATTGTCTGCGGAAGGCCGGGTCGCTGTAAGGGACGTTATAGAGATCCTTCACCTTCTCTCCCATGATTGTGGGAAAGAGGATCGCCGAGAACATCTGGACCAGCGCCGAGTTGATCTCATCATCGGGCTTGTCCCACCAGGTCTTGAGGAGGTCGAAGAGCTTCTGTTTGAGGCCGGTGATGGTCATCACCGCCACTGCCGGCGGTTCCCCACCGCGAAGAATCGTCCCGACAATGGTCTTCAGGAAGCCCGGATAGTGGACGATATGCTCGGCGAAGTGGGACAACAGAACATGGAGACGCTCCTTTGGTTCCAGGTTCTGGTCATCGAGGACGGAGAAGACCTCCCGGGTCTTCTCCAGGAAGACCAGGATCGCCTCCTGCAGCAGCGCGTCCTTGGAGCCAAAGTGGTAGTTGATGGCTGAGACGTTGACCCCCGCCTCCCGGGCGATCTGCCGGACGGTGATGCTCAGAAAACCCTCCTGGCTGATGATTTCAAAAGTCTTCTGAATGATGAAATCTTTGGTGATGTTCTTCATGGCCATGTGCTCTCGGGTTCAGATCAGATGCAGATTAAAACAATGTGTTTAAAACACTCTGTTCTAATTCATGCGCCGTGTTGGTCCCCCTGTCAATCCCCAGAATGAAGAAGAATGTTCTCCTTGTGTATTTGTTGCGTGGTCGAGATCGGGGCGCCTTCACAAAGGGGGGCTCGGAAGGTCGAAGGGGGCAGGGAAGGAGGCGACGACTCCACGGGACGTCTGGGTGAGGATCTCCACGCTGACTGCCCCCGGGGGCGGAAGGGGGATGGCCCACTGGACGGCTCGCGTGTGAGACTGCGCGATGCCTCCCACGATCCGGGTGGCGATGGGGAACCCGGCGGAATCACGGTACACTGCCTCGGCGGTAAGCTCGCCATATGGCGTGCCTGTGGTCAGGGGGGACCATCGCGGGACCGCTCCCGGCGCCAGCCGCAGAAGCCGCAGGGGAGAGGTGTCCACATGTCTCTTGGAGAGAGCGTTCACGGCGAGGATACGCTCGAAGATCAGCCCATAGTGATAGTCCGAAACCCAGCGGTTGTCACAGTAGCTCATGAAGTCAACGGTCTCGTCGGGGTCGAAGAACGTTACGGGCAGGGCGTCAAACCCCC
>QKIM01000152.1 GCA_003249585.1 Deltaproteobacteria bacterium | reverse complement strand
CGGTGCCCCACCCCCTTTACGACATCAACACCCACATGGAGGGCGCCCAGGTCTTCAGGGACACCAACGCCCGCTACTTCTCCCTCTCCACCAGCCACCGCCGGTCCAGCCCCGAGCCCTCAAGGTGCGATCCCCTTCACCAGCGGTCCGACGTTGCCCACAACGTCGACACCCTCTTCCACCGCTTTACCGCACGTCTCCAGGATCTGGACCGGGGCGTCTACCATATCCAGCTCCACGGCTACGACGCAGGTGACGGCCGCGACGTAGCGGTCACCTCCGTCGGAACGCGCAACGACTATAACGCCTTCCGCCCCATCCGGGTCTTCACGGACAACCTGCGCAGGGTCATCGCCGAGGAGGAACAGGAGAGCGGAGACAGCGCAGGGAGCGCGGTCATCTGCTGCAGCGATCCCGAAGACTCTGGGAATGACGCCCTGTGCTCGCTGAGGAACATGCAGGGGCGCTACATCAACGGCTCCACCCTGAACACCTGTGACGACGCCCCTGTCTCCTTCGTGAACAGCCGGTTCATCCACCTGGAACAATCCCGTTGGATCAGGGGGTTCGCCCTGGCAAATCCGTCGAGCCCCTCCTACCTGCCACCGAGATACCCGCTCGTGGTGGAGGCCCTGGTGCGCAGCTTCACCCCCGTGCTCGTCATGGACCCCGCAGCCTCAACCCACTGAGCCTGGCGTCCCCCCATGCCCCGACCCACGGCCATCCAATTCAGCCAGTGCACGGTTGAGGGAAATTCCCAATATCCCCTGTTGTCCTCACCTTGACGCGGATGCGGACGTTCCATCCTTCTCGAGCCACCTCAAGGCGTCTTCGATGCTGTAGACCACCGTTCTATGCTGATTTGCACCATATATGGACGCATAGGTCGTCCACATCCGCCCGATGCCATAGTCTACGTCCTTCGCGATGACGTGGGCGACGCGCTCACCAAGCTGCGCAAGGTGCACCTTGACGCAGGCAGCAAGGCCCTGGAGTTCCTCGCGGCCAAAGGACGACATTGAAGCCGATCTGAAATCCCAGATCTCGTCCATCTTCGCTTTGTGGTCGGGATGATCCAGCAGTTCCCCGATGGACTCCTGGATTTCACTGAGCGTAGGAGTTCCCCCGATTTCAATGAACGCGATCTCTTTCCCCAAATCTATCCTGATCATGGAAACGCTCCCTGCAAGACGCCGAACTTCTTCCGTGTACGTGGTCACTCTTCATCCACCCCACATATAGCACACCACTCCACGACATCCATTCCCTTTCGGCGCGTCTTGCTGATGCAGGCCTTGCGCCATGTTTCTGAGGGTGCCTCCGTTGCGACATCGGGCTCTCAGGGGATCTGGAGAAATCGTGCGGCGGTTCCTGCGGGATACCGGCTCGCGTAGGCGCCCTCGCGGCTGAACACCTGCACCCCGAATCGCGCCGTGGGGTCCGTTGTCCACAGGCGATGGAGGCCCTTGTCCGGCACCTCGGGTGTGGCGAGCGACACCGTGGCGACGCCCCAGCCCCCGTCGCCGACAGGCTCGAAGCGCTCAGCGCCGAGGACCTCTCCATCAAGCAGGATCACACCGCGCTCGGCTGCGTCCATGGTGGCGACGACCATCACGATGCTCTCTTCGGCCGTCAGGGAGGTGGCAAAATCGACCCTGGACTGGAACTGCTCAACTGGCGAAAGGAGGGTCAAGGAGGGGGCCTCCAGGGGAATGGTGGCCACCTGGATCGGCGTGTTGGAGGTGATGGTAAAGTGGCCCTCGGCGGGCGGGAGGAGATCCAGGAACTCCCCGGCAGGGAGGGTCGTTGCGTCGATCACCGCGGGCACGAACGTCAGGTCTGCTTCCTCGGAACCGGCCTGGATGCGGATGAGCTCAGGGGTCTCATAGGTGGAGGAGAGCACGGGGCTGAGCCCCACCACGAAGGTGCGTCCCCAGGTCTCCTGAGGATGGAGCATCTCCTCCAGTCGCCCAGAGTTTGGTCCTGGAAAGGAGACCACAGCCCCCGCATGGCCGCTCCATACGGCGACGGGGCGGGTGGCGGTGATGCGGGTGCCCGAGAGATCGTACTCACGCTCCCCGAGGCAGAGATAGAATTCGTTCAGGTAGACCGCCGTGCCGTCACACTCCATGGGGTTGATCAACTTCGCGATCAAGAGCTGGAGTACGTCGCCCTGGTCAAGGCTGTAGGTCTCCTCGCTCCCCGCGGTGATGGCGGGGACCACGTCGGCCCCCGAGGCGAGGTGCGCCCGCGCGGCGACAGTCACATGGGTCTTCCCCTCAGTGGCGACGATGGTCAGAAATCCCCGGAACATGAAGGAGTTTTGGAGGGGGTGAATGGTGGCTTCAGAATCGGCCGCCAGGATGGAGATGGCGGGCTGGGAGACCGCGGTGTAGGTCGTGGAGAGCCGGTGAACGGGCAGGACGAGGGACACCTCCCCTTTGAGTCCCGTGGTGACATCGTCCGCAGAAAGACGCTGTGGATTGAACTGATAGAGCGCTACAGGAGAGGAACTGGTGAGCCTGAGGGCACCTCCTCCGGCGGTGATGCTGGAGAGGATGGAGGGTGACTCGAAATCGCCCGGCGCCAGCAGCTCCTCAGGAACGGGTACCACGTAGGTCATGCGGGAGTAGGCCGCGATGGTGTCGTGGACGCTCACGGCCGGGCCTGAGATACCCACGTCAACTGGGACGCCGTAGGGGTTGACCACCGTGAGGCCGAAGGTCGCAGCCTCCATGTCGGCGATGGTGGGGTTGTAGGCGCCCACCGCCCAGAAGTCGCACCCGAGGGTTCGTGGACGTCCCCTCCACACTCTCACAGGTGGCCAGGCAGCCGCCCCCGCCCACCGAGGAGCAGGTCTCGCCTGCCTCGGCGTCGCAGAAACCGTACAAGAAAGGCTCATGGGTCTCCGGATCACAGGCCAGGACCTCTGAATCCGCCGTGCAGAGGAAGGCCCCGGGGCGACAGGCGGAACAGAAGGCGCCATCGGGGCTGTCGATGCACAGCGGTACGTCACCGGAGCACGTCTCCTCCTCCCAGCTGCCCCCAACGCACACGCCCGCGGTGGCTCCCTTGCAGCGGCTCTCCCCGTCGGCACACGACGGGGAGCTGTCATCACAGGCACCCGCCCCCCACAGCGTCGCGGCCACCACGAAGATCAACATCCTGTTCCACATGAGGGGCACCTCCTTCTTCTCTGTTTATAATAGATGCGTCAGATTGTCACGCCATTCCGTCAGGAAACGGGAACACGGGGAGGACGCGTCTCCACCTCACCGGGCGCTCCGCGCTCAGGGAGATGGCCTGCCCAGGGTGCGTGCGCAGCGGAACCCCAGGTGGCTCATGCGCGCGTTCTCCACCTTGCCCGCCCTGAAGGTCGCCTTGAAGGCGTTGGTGTTGAAGGCGCCGCCCCTGAGCACACGGGAGGCCGTGGGCTTGGCTGGTCCGCGGGGGTCACGGACCATGGAGGAGGCCACAGACTTGTAGTACCCGGGATCGTAGAAGTCGCCCACCCACTCCCAGACGTTGCCCACGAGATCGAGGACCTTGTAGGGAGACGCCCCGGCGGGCCGTGAGCCCACAGGCCAGGTGCCACCCTTCCCGCACCCGGAGCGTGCCGAGCCGTCGTCCCAGACCACGGCCACCTTGCAGTTGCCGCCCTTCTCTCCCCAGGGATACAGGGTGTTTCGGTTCTTTCCGCGGGCGGCGAACTCCCACTCGGCCTCCGTCGGCAGGCGCTTCTTCGCCCAGTGGCAGTAGGTGTTCGCCTGGTTCCAGTCCACACAGTTGACCGGATGGGTCTCGCGGCCCTTCTTGCCGAAGTTGCAGTTGTGCTGCTCGCTCTTGTCGTCGGACTCCGCGGGGATGCTGCACTTGCCGGCCTGAACGCAGCGCCCGTACTGCGCCACAGTGACTTCGGTGCGATCGATGGCGAAGGAGGAGAGGCACACCATGTGGGCGGGCTTCTCGGCCTCATCGCCCTTGTCGTCCCCCATGAAGAAGCACAGATCCGTCCCCTTTACGGACACCATGTCCCGGTAGGTCTCGGGGATGGGGGCCGGTTTCTTTTTTTTGGGTGGCACCTTCTTCACAGGGGGCGGCGCCTTCCTGGACGCCATCACTGGCGGCTTCCTGGCGACCTTCACCACGGCGTCCCTTTCCCGCACCGTCTTCTTGCTTCGCGTCAGAAAGAACAGCCCGCCGGCGACGAGGACCATGGCCAGGAGGCCCGCGGCCACCCAGAAGAGCGGGCGCCGGGTCACGGGCCGAAGGCCGCCGTCGCCCGCGCTGTTCCCGCCGGCCAGGAGGGCACCGGAGGGCATGGTGGTCCGTCCCGTGCCACGGATACCCGAAGCGCCGGTGGCGGCGACGGTCTCCGCAGAAGAGAGGGCCTCCTCATCGGTCTCCATGGGCTCCTTGCTGTAGAGCGGGCCCCCACGGGTCTCCGGTGGCACGCCCGAGATGGCCTCGAGAAACTCGTCATAGAGACGGGTCACGGACTCCTGCCGCTCCGCCG
>QKIM01000463.1 GCA_003249585.1 Deltaproteobacteria bacterium | reverse complement strand
AGAAGGGGACCACGGCGCGGGTGGTGAAGGCCATGACCAGGCAGAAGCCCACCTCGGCCACCGTCATGAGGAGGATGCCCACGCCCACCTGCCGCTGCTCATGCACGGTCTGCCCGGTCGTCATGGGAGCACCCGATCGATGTATCCGCCCCCCTGGAGGATCTCACCGTCATAGAAGACCGCCACCTGCCCGGGGGTGATGGAGAGCTGGGGTTCCTCGAAGGCCACCTCCACGCTGCCGTCGGGAAGGGGCGTGACCAGGGCCGGCGCGCCCTCGTGGCCGTAGCGGATGCGGGTCCCCAGGCGGGCGGGCGCCGCGAGCGTCTCCACGGCCATCCAGGTGACATCCGTGACCGTGAAGCGTTTATGGAAGAGCGCCTCCCGGGGCCCGACGGTGACCCGGCCCGAGGCGGGGTCGATGGCGGTCACATAGAGGGGCGCCTCGGCGCTCACGCCGATGCCCTTGCGCTGGCCCACGGTGAAGTTCCAGATCCCGTCGTGGTGTCCCAGCACCCGTCCCCCGTCGTCCACGATGTCCCCTGGGCGGCGGTCGTCGGCAAAGAGGACACCGTAGCCGCCCGTGATGAAGTTCTGGCTCTCCTTCACCCTGGAGAACCCGAGCCCCATGGCCTCGGCCCGCGCCTTGACCCAGCCCTTGTCACGCTCGCCGAGGGGAAAGAGCGTGCGCGCCAGCTGCTCCTGGGTGAGGGCGTAGAGGAAGTAGCTCTGGTCCTTGCGGGTGTCGGCACCCTTGCGGATGGCCCAGCGGTCATTGTCCAGCCTAACCTTGCGGACGTAGTGCCCCGTGGCGAAGTGATCGAAGTCGAAGCCCGAGGCCCGGATCCCCGCCCACAGCTCGCCAAACTTCATGGTGTGGTTGCACCGCACGCAGGGGTTTGGGGTGCGCCCCGCGAGATACTCCTGTCTGCAGTAGTCAAGGACGTTCTGCTGAAAGGCGCCCGGGAGCGGGACGGTCTCGAAGGGGACGCCGAGCCGCGCCGCCATCTCTCTGGCCCGCTCGACCTTCTGGACCTCGTTGGGCCCGAAACAGGCGTTGGCCTGCTTGACGGCGAAGTCGTAGGCACCGTCCCACAGGGTCATCATGGCCCCGAAGACCTCGTGCCCCGCCTCCTTCATGAGGAGCGCGGTGACGGTGGAGTCTACTCCCCCGCTCATTCCCACGGCGACCCGCGTTCTGGTTCCCGGTGTCTGACTGGACATCGTGCCTCCTTGACAGCCCCTGTGGACCACGGATCCTTATAGACCATCGGAGGGAGCCGGTAAAGGGGCCAATCCCGGGGGCCCGATCCCCGGCCGGCGGTTCGGGGCTGTTTCCCCATGAATGAACCCACGCAGTCACACCTTTCTGCCCCCCTCGTCAACATTTTTTCACACCCCCGGCAGGTGCTGTCCTGTGGATTTTTCTTCACACCCCGTCAAAATCGACTCATCATGTCGCTTTTTGCTTGATATATTTACACATATTCAAATTCGTCCCATTTTTTTCGCGATTTACAGAACTGTTGGCACTCGGCTTGCGTCAATACTCGACCGTAACACGGAGGTTTGTCATGAAAAAATCTACCCTTATCGCTCTCGTCTCTTTCTTCTCCATCAGCATGTTTGCCGTCTCTTCCCAGGCACAGGTCCCCTGCGGCGGTGGAATCGTCGGCATTGGTCCCTTCGGCATCGGCGTGGTCATCGACTGTCCGCCCCCCGTCGTGGTCGTCCGTCCCCGCATCGTGCGCCCCGCTCCCAGGGTGGTGGTCATCGAGCGTCGCGGCGGCTGCTATGAGGACGCGCCCTGTCACCAGCCTCGCCCGGTCTACAGACGTCCGGCCTACAGCCGCCCGGCCCCGGCCCCCGCGCCCCGCGTCGCCGCGGCCCCGGTCGTCGCCGCTCCGGCTGGTCTCGCCACGGCGCCCGGCCAGGACTTCACGCGCTTCAGCATCAGCCTCTTCGTGGACTCCTCCTCCTATGAAGACGGTGGCCTCGCCGGTGGTGGTTTCAACGGCCGCTACATGCTGAGCCGCCAGTTCGCGGTGGAGGCCTCCATCTCCGGACTCTCCTCGTGCACCAACTGCAACGAGTATGCCTCGCGGGTGGACAGCCGCTTCGGCATCGCCGGCCTCTGGTACCTGGGCGGCAAGCGCGACATGGGTATGAACCTGTACCTCAAGGGCGGCGTGGTGTTCAACAGCATCACCTTCACCAACGACCTGACCGGAGAGACCTCCGATGTGCAGCAGACCAACTTCGAGCTGGGCGGCGGCCTGGAGCTCAAACTCAGCCGCGCCTTCGGCATCTACGCCGAGGCCACGGGCATGGTCGCCTCCGAAGACGACAGCTCCGTGGGCACGGGTCCCATCTACGGGAACATGTCCAACGGCATCCCCTCCTCCGACAACGGCAACGGCGCCTTCAACTTCCGCGCCGGCATCTCCTGGCACTTCTAAGACACTCCTCCCCCGCCGACGACAACGCTCCCTCCCGCTCTCTTCTCCCCCGCACAACGACCCGAAGTGAATCTGTCAGAACGGAATGCCCACGCCGAACATCACGGGCCTGGGCGGCGGGGTGTAGGGCCCCCGGATCTTGGTAGAGGCGTCGCCGTCATCATCCTTGGAGTGCAAAAGGCGCGGAACGAGGACCCCGATGAGGGCGCCCACGATGCCCCCCACGACGACGTCGGTGAAGAAGTGCTTGTCGGCGGCGATACGCAGATACCCCACGGCCGTGGCCATGAGCAGGTTGACACTCCACACCAGGGCCCGGTGGCTGCCGCCCTTCATGTCGTTGAGCGTGGCCGCGGCCACCGCGGTGACGAAGGCCGTGGACGTGTGCCCCGAGTAGAAGGAGACGTTGGCGTCGCTGTCGTTCTGGTGCATGTAGCGCGCGTAGGGCCGCTGGCGCATGAAGATGAGCTTGGAGACCTGGTTGAGCGCCAGGGAGATGGCGAGGGTCTCCGCATAGATCATGGAGGCCGAGCCGAAGCCGTTCCATTCCCCGGAGGTGGGCATGCGGATCTCGTCGTGGAGGAAGGCGAGCTGCGCCAGCCCCATGAGCGGGATCGCGCCGAGGATGACGTTGGAGACCATGTGGGCGGTCTTGCGCTCGGAGTAGTTCCACCGGAGCGCGTCCCGCACGGCCTCGTCGGGGGGCAGCCGTACGCACCATCGGCACCGGCGCTGGGCATAGTGGCTCTTGTAGTATTCGGCCCCGAAGGCCAGTCCCAGGAGGGCCGCCGTGATGGGGATGGAGACCTCCATGGAGTACTTGACGTAGTGGTCCTCTTCCGCGGCCCGGGCCGGCGTCACCGCTGCGACGCCCAGCACGAGCACCACGATACCGATCATCGTTCGTTTCATGGATTCCTCCCTGGGCCCCGGATGGCGGTCCCGTAGGCCAGCACCTCGACCATGGCGTTTCCCAGGCGGGCCGTCTCCACGCGCAGGTTCAGCACGAGCCGGGCGTCCATGGCCGCGGCCTGGGCCTGCAACCGCACCAGGGCCTCTCGCCGCGCCCGCTCCAGGACCTCCTCGAGGGCGGAGACCCGTCCTCCGACCAGGCTCCTGAGGGCGGCCCGCAGCATGAGCCAGAAGTCCGCCGCCAGCACCACCTCCCCGGCGACGGGGATCGACGCGACGCCCTCCCCGGCGGGGACGGGGCCGGCGCTCGAGGACAGGACCACGCCAGCAAGGCGTGCCTCAGCCTCGACCAGTCGCTTCAGGTGGTTGCGCCTGAGGAGGTTCCCTGTGATCAGGGCGAGGAGCACGAGCACGAGGGGAATCCCCAGGCCCATGCCCATGCCCAGGAAGATCAGGAAGTCACCCACGATCGTCCTCGACCACCACGGCGGTGCCGTAGGCGAAGAGCTCCGCCGCCCCCTGCATGACCGAGGAGGTGGCGAACCGGATGTTGAGGACGGCGTTGGCCCCCAGGGTCTTGGCCTGCTCGGCCATGCGGTTCATGGCCTCGTTGCGCGACTCCTGCATGAGCTCGGTGTAGCCTCGGATTTCGCCCCCGACGATGGTCTTGAGGCCGGCCATGATGTCCCGGCCCACGTGCTTGGCCCGGATGGTGTTCCCCTGCACAAGCCCCAGATGCTTCACGATGGTCTTGCCCGGCAGATAGTCGATGGTGGTGAGGATGAGGTCGTCCATGGTGCACCCGGCGCCGGAGCCCGGCGGGTGCCCTGCCGGGCGGCGCGATTCCCTTGGAGTGGAGAAGATAAAAAAAAAGCCCAGGGGAGACCCGTGGGCTTTTGGTGACCCTATGGAGAATCGAACTCCAGCTTGCGGCGTGAGAGGCCGCCGTCCTAACCGCTAGACGATAGGGCCAGTAACTGCTTGATTTCACTAGAAATCTCAGAAACCGTTTTTTCAAGTGACAGTCAAGTGACAATCACCGAAACAGGGGACTATATGACACAGCGGGAACCTGCGATCAAGCTGAAAAATGCAGGGTAGAGAATTTTTTTACATGACTTTTTATTTTACTTTTATATTGACTCATGTTTATTTTTCTGTTTCTAATGTGCCCCCTTAGCATGTGTC
>QKIM01000563.1 GCA_003249585.1 Deltaproteobacteria bacterium | reverse complement strand
CGTGGCACGCCACGGCCAACATCAGGCTCTATCTCATGTGGCAGGGGTTGTGGTTCTCCGATCCGAGGCAGGCGCCTGATTTCGTCGCGCCTCAGGACTGGACTTCCGGGACTCCGCCCGACGGGTGGACGCCCACCTCCTACGGTCCGGTCCACCACTTCTTCCTGTGGGCCACCTTCCGCATCTGATCAGTGGGCTTTGCGGAAGAACCCTACGCAGAAGTATCCTTCGTCGCCCCGTGTCCCCACTCTGTTGAAGTCCGTGGGGAAGGCGCCCAGGTAGAGCATCTCGATCTCACCTATGGAGACGTGTGAGGCGATCTCCTGCCGCAGCACCTTGAACTCGTCGCTGTCCACCGCGAGGGCCTCGGCGTTCCAATACCACAGGCCGATGAGCACCCGCTTGTCCAGGTCGCTCTCCCAGTGCTGCATCATCTCGAAGTCCGTCTTGAGGGCCCGCTGCGTGGCCACGGAGTTGTCCATCCACCATTTGGCCTCACAAATGAGCTTGGGCCGCCACACCTGTTCCCCCTCGATGATGTCGGGGAAATCGGCATAGACCACCAGATCCATCTGATCCGGCTTGAGCGGGTTCCGCTTCTCCCAGGCCAGAGGGACGAAGGGGAGCCACGCCCTGTAGAGGGAGTAGATGATGTCGGTCTGGAGGATCCAGTGGCCGAGGCCGTGGTTGCTCTGCGCATAGAAGGACTCGAAGGCCGGGGGCGCCTGGGCGATGGCCTTGGAGAGCAGGGCGTCTTCCTCCTTCAGGGCATACAGGGCCGTGCGGAAGAGGCGGAACAAGAGGCCCCCGCGGGGCAGTGCCGGTGATACATCTTCATAAAGCGGATGGAATTTGAGCATGACAAACCTCCCTGATGTCGCGTCCATATACTTTTTTAGATAGCTCCGTTCGGGGTGCGGTTCAACCCGCCTTTGCACAAACCATCGCGCGGACAGGGGCACGCCGTGGAGAACACATGGCGCCGGGTGTGGGCTGGAGGTCGGCAGGGTGGAGGGGTCAGCGGAGGACCGACACCAGTGAGGGGTGCCGGCTCAGGTATTTGGAGTCGTATCGCCGCAGGAGGGTCCCGAGGGCCTTGGCCAGGGCGCGCTCTGTTCCATCCAGATGCCGGCGCAGCCAGAACCCGGCGACGTGAAATCCTGTGAGGCTGGTGCCATCATCGTCCCGCGGATAGAGCCCCGCGGTCTGCGTCTGGTAGGTGCGGCGGAGGTACTGTCTCGCGTCCTGGCCCGGGTGATTGGCGACCCATGACCTGTAGGTGTCGGCCTCCACGTCGATCTTCGATCTCAGGATCCCGTACACCCCGGCGAAGAGGCGGGCCGTCCTGAAGAGGGTCGCGTCGTAGATCCGCTGACAGGTGGTGCCGAGGATGAGATCCCTGGGGTCGGGGATGAGATTGGCAGCGGCCCAGGTGATGATGGCCGGGGTGTAGCGCATGGCCCGCCCGAGCATCCTGCCCCTGGTGGCGGAGAGCCCCGAAAGCAGCTCGAGGGCCCTCATGTTCCACCATCCGCCACCCTTGCGGCCGACGGCCGCGAGGAGGCAGCGGCCCATGTCTCCATAGTGGTAGAAGCCCCGGGTCCCCGCCGTGAAGACCCCCAGTTTATCCACGGCGCGCACCCCCGTCGGCCGCCCGTAGTCGCTCCAGCCTCCCACGCTCCCGCATCCGGCGCGCCCCTTGCAGAACATGTGCTCGTAGGTGTTCTTGAGCATGCAGCTGTACACCTTGGCCAGATCGCCTTTGTAGGGCTTTCCGGGAACCGCGGTGAGGGACTGCGGGCGGCCCGGGGCGGTCTTTACGGCCGGGGGCAGTCTGGGCGGCGGCTCGCTGCGCTCCGTGGGGCGGTTGCCCGAGCAGGCGAGGTCGACGGTGATGACGATCATGAGGCAGAGCGTGATGTGGCGTGTGTACATGGTGCTGTGCTGCGGTGGAGAGACCTTCAATGATACATCTATACACTGAAACGGTCACACGGGCAAATGGCGTTCGTGGAGTCCCGGAGAAGGGGGACGCGGTGCTCCGCAGGAGGACTACGTGAGTCTGGGAGAGGTCAGGGACGTTCGAAGGCGCCAGGATCTATGGCGGTGCCGGAAACGGAGCGGGCAACAGAGGACTGATGGAGGTGGTACTGCCGGTTCAGTGGACAGGAAGAGAGGGAGGCGTCGAGGTCACGCCCGCCGTCCACCGCCTGGGCGCTCGACCCCAGGGTGTAATCGACACCGTCGAAGTCCGTGAAGCCGGGGTCTGTGCCTTCTATGTTGTCGGCCGGGGTGATGACGCCGTTGTTGGTGCCGTGGACCTCACGCCATCCTTCCGGGAGCCAGTTGTTCTCCAGGGCGATGACGCCGGCGCCGTCGCTGATGGCCATGTAGGTGCCTCCCGCCGTATTGTAGAGGACGTTGTTGAAGCATTCTACGGTTTCGTCATTCGTCGAGATGCCCAGGAGAGTGGTGTTGCCGCTGCGGTAGGAGACGACGGTGTTGTTGTAAAACCACAGGGTGCCCTTGCGGTACCGGTCCGTGTCGCCGCTGTCGCCGCCGTAGTGGAGGACCTGTCCGTTCTCCTCAACGTCGTGTTTGATCAGGATGTTGCCGTAGACGTGGGTCTCGCGGTAGGCGTCGGAGCCGTAGAAGGCCTCGTAGTCACTGTCCACGAGGTCAATGGTGCGATTCCCCGCCTCGATCCAGTTGAAGCGGATGACGGTCCCTGTGGAGCGATCCTTGAGGTTGTTTCCGAGGCACCCGTCCCGAAGGGGGCCGAAGCGGTTGTACTCGAAGGTGATGTGGTCCGCTTCGGTGTAGTTGTTGTGCTCATACATGGAGCCCTCGATGCCGTTGCCGTGGATATGGTTCCCTGCAAGCAGGAGGTTGGAGGCGCCGGACCCCGCGAAGAACCCGTTGCCGCTGTCTGTGAGGGTGCAGCCGCGGATGGTGATGTGGTCTCCCTCCTCCACGTGGACGGCCGCGGCGTTCTCAGAAAAGGTCTGGGTACTGCCGCTGTCGTCGGTGAAGGAGTAGGCGGGGCGCGCCGAACGAATCTCCAGGTTCTCGATGGCGATGTAGGAGGCGAAATCTGTGGAGTGGCTGACGCCTCCCACCTTGATCACGCTGCGCACCTCGTTCCAGTAGTCCAGCGCCAGGGGGGTGACGGCGTCCTCGCCAGTGATCACCGGGAGCTGGCCGGTGTCCGAGGGGATCCCGCGGACCACCAGGGGAGAGGACTCGGTTGCCGCGGTGGCCAGGGCGAACTTGCAACGGTAGGGCTCCTCCCGGTGGTGGATGAGGACGAGGGTGGAGGGGGTGAGGGATTCCCAGCTCACCTGGCAGGGATCCGTAAGTGCCAGACCGGGGCCCACCTCGATGGTGGTCTGGAAGATGACGTTGTTCGTGTTGTTCGTGCTGCTGGTGTTGTTTGCGTTGTTTGCGTTGTTTGTGTTGTTCGTGTTGTTCGTGTTGTTCGTGCTGTTAGAGTTGTTTGTGTTGTTCGTGCTGTTGGTGTTGTTGACGTTGTTGGCGCTGTTGCCGGAGCCGTCGTCGCAGCCGATCAGGATGAAGAACGCGAGGATGATGCAAATACGCGGCGTCATGGTGCCTCCTTGGAATGGTTGGACTGTACCATGCTTTGCACGCGTGCGGTGGTCGTATTTTTAGCGTCGGACACTCAGCGGAGCTGGGCAGTGGTGCCCTTGACGGGGGTGTAGGGCTCGGCGCGGCCGCCGAGATATTTGGCCAGGAACACCTCGGTGCGCCCGAGGTAGTCCATGCGGTTGGGTTCGCGGCTGATGCCGTGTCCCTCGTCGGGGTAGACCACGTAGAGGACCTTGCCCTTGTTGGCGCGGATGGCCTTCACGATCTGGTTGGACTCGTGGATCTTCACTCTGGGATCGTTTGCCCCCTGGAAGATGGCGAGGGGGGTGCGTATGCGGTCGGCGAAGTAGAGTGGGCTGCGCTCCTTGAGCATCTTCTCTTCGGTCACGAGATCTCCTACGCGGGTCTTGAAGATGGCCATCATGGGCTTCCAGTAGGGGGGGACGCTCTTGAGCAGCGTGATGATGGAGGAGGGGCCAACGATGTCCACGGCGGCGGCGTAGAGATCCGGGGTGAAGGTCACGCCCGCCAGGGTTGCGTAGCCGCCGTAGGAGCCGCCCATGATGCCAACGCGTCTGGGATCCACGTTGGCGTTGGCGATGGCCCAGCGCACGGCGTCGGTGATGTCGTGCTGCATGTTGCGGCCCCACTCCTTGTTGCCCGCGTTGAGGAACTTCTTGCCGAAGCCCGTGGAGCCGCGGAAGTTGACCTCGAGGGTCACGTAGCCGCGGTTGGCGAGCCACTGGACGGCGGGGGTCCAGGTGTATTTGTCCTGGTGCCAGGGGCCGCCGTGGACCATGACCACCATGGGCTGTTTCCCGGGGAGGGGGATGGCCGGTTTGGCCAGGTAGCACACGACCTCGAGTCCGTCCCTTGCCTTGACGATCACGGGCTCCTTCACAGAGAGCTTGTACTTCTTGAGCTCCTGGCGGGTCTCCACGAGCAGGTC
>QKIM01000043.1 GCA_003249585.1 Deltaproteobacteria bacterium | reverse complement strand
CGAACCTTGCACCCTGGCTACCTGGCCCAGTTTGTATGGTCGCTGATCGTATCCATTTTCGTCCCACCCCGTGTGGATACTAGACAGGAAGTAGGGTTAAGAACCGTCAAATCGGGTGGTCAGACCCGAAGCCCTTGATGGACCCGTCGAGGTCCAGCGTCCAGTCGTCCTCCTCGAGGAGGTTCGTGGCGTGAGCGGATGGCGGCCCGCCGAGGAAGCACAGGAGCACCGCAGATACGGCGACGACGAGCCTGAGCGGGAGGGTGGCTCGACGGAGGGTCATTTCCGCTCATCCTTGGCGACGCTGCCGTCCACGATATGGATCAGACGCTCCGAGTGCTCCATGACCATCTGATCGTGGGTCGAGAAGAGGAAGGTGATCTGGTGCTCCCGGTTGAGCCGGTGCATCATCTCCAGCAGGGTCTTTCCCGTGACGGAGTCCAGGTTGGCGGTCGGTTCATCGGCCAGGATGAGCGCGGGTTTGGCGACCACCGCGCGGGCCACGGCGACGCGCTGCTGCTGGCCGCCGCTCATCTCCGCCGGCCGGCGGCTGGACAGCTCGATGAGGCCGACCTCCTCGAGAATCTCCTTGACCCTTTTTGTTCGCTCCCCACGGGGAACCCCCTGCAGCGAGAGGACGAGCTCCACGTTCTCGAAGGCGGTGAGGACGGGGACCAGATTATAGGCCTGAAAGACGAACCCGATCTTATGCAGGCGCAGATCGGCACGGGCGGTCTTGGACAGGGTTCCGGTCCGCTGACCATCCACGGAGACCTCGCCTTCGGTCGCGTCGTCCAGGCAGCCGATGATGTTGAGGAGGGTGGTCTTGCCTGAGCCCGAGGGGCCACAGATGGCGGCGAATTCCCCTTTTTTGATGGTCAGATCGATTCCACGCAGGGCCCGTACGGCGATCTTGCCCTGCTCATAGGTCTTCACGACGTTCTTCAACTCGATGATATTTTTCTCGGACATGGGTTCCTCCGCTATTCCCGGATAGCCTTTACAGGGAGAATCTTTGCTGCCCTCAAAGATGGGGGCAGTGCACTGAGCAGGGTCAGTACCATTACGAAAATGGAGGACCATACACAGGACCAGGCGGTTATTTTCGGATACATTTTTTCGGTCATGGGGACGCCGGCAGCCTCCATCCCCTGTTCGCCTCCGGCAAGATCCTTGGGATCGATGCCGTACCGGGAGACGATATAGCTGATGGTCAATCCCGCCGCGAGCCCGATGATGACGGCCAGGAGCCCCATGAGAAAGGCCTCGGAGAGGATGAGCTGCAGAATCTCGGAGGGGCGCATGCCCAGGGACTTGAGGACGCCGAATCCGCGGGTTCGTTCAAGCACCGACATGAGGACGGAGTTGAGAATCCCGGCGGCAACGATGAAGAAGATGATGATCAGGAAGATGTACATGGACGCCGTATCCACGAGGAGGACCTGATAGAGGGTCGGGAGCGCCTCCTGCCAGTGGAGCACTTCGAGCCCCCTCCCCTTGAGCTTTTCACGCAGGCTCTGTGCAAGCCCACGTGAGCTGTGGAGGTCCGTGAAGATGGCGATCTGGGAGATCTCGCCGGGCATTCGAAGGAGCTTCTGCAGGCGCGCAAGGTTCACCAGCGCGTAGCCCCGGTCCACGGTCCCGCCGCCGGTCTTGTATATCCCTCCAACTCTCAGCGAAACCTTCACGATCCCTCCGTTGACGTCGGAGACGGAGAGCTGCAGCTTGGTCCCCACCTCGGCCTGGAGGAGTTTCGCTGCCGCGGCGCCGATGACGATCTCGTCGGGCTTGCCCGAGAGAAAGGTGCCGGCGATGAGTTTTTTGGGGAAGTCCGATACGTGGCGCTCACGATCGGGTTGGGCGCCCACCAGGCGATCCAAGAGGACGCTCCCGTCGGACGAGCGCAGGGACCCTGTGGTGTACAGTCGCCACGCGACCTTGGCCGCGGAATCTGTCTCGGTGATGATCCGGTCCACCGTGCCCGGATCCTTGATGGCCTGATCGAGCTCCTTGTCCAGATTGTACCCGCTGGCCTGGATCACCACATGGCCCGCCTGCATTCTGATGCCGGTGTTGGCCATCTGCTCCTTACCCCCGGTCTGGAACTGCACGAAGAAGATAAGGAGCCCGTAGCTGACCCCGATGGCCGTAATGGTGATTATTGTCCGGAATTTCCTCCGCCACAGGTTACGCAGCGCCATTTTCAAGAGCAGCATTGATCACCTCCCGCTCTGTGCGGGTGCATGGTTCACAGATCCCTCATGGCCTTGACGGGCAGGATCCTCGCCGCCCTGAGGGCGGGCCAGAGCGCGCTCGCGCTCACAATACAGAACATCAGCAGCGAGGTCCACACGCAGGACCACACGGTGATGGACGGGTAGAGCCTCTCGCTGAAGGCGATCCCTCCAGCCTCCATGGCCTCCTCCGAGCCCGCAATGGCCTTGGGATCTATGCCCACCACCGAGAGGGCGAAGCTCATGCTGAGCCCCACCGCCAGCCCAAGGGCAATGGCGATGAGGGCCATGAACCACGCTTCCCCCATGATGAGCCTGAACAGGGTCGATGGTCGACTGCCCAGGGAGAGCAGCACCCCGAATTCACGGGTCCGCTCCAGTACGGACATGAGCACGGTGTTGAGAATGCTCGCCGCGACGATGATGAAGACGATGATGAGAAAGATGTTGTTGCCCCCGTGCTTGAAGGCGATCAACTGTGCCAGGGACGGGAGGGCCTCTTCCCATGTCTGGACGAGCACGTGGTGGTCCCGCAGCGCTCTGCGCAGCTTGCCCGCGAGGAGATCGACCTGGGTGTGCCGCCACATGATGGAGATCTGGGAGACCTCATCTCCCATGTGGGTGTGTCGCTGCAGGAGCGTGATGGGAACCATCGCGAGCCCGCGGTCGGCGGTGGCGCCCCCGGTCTTGAAGATACCCCCCACTCTGAGCCCGATGCGCGTGATATTTCCGCTCACGTCGGCTACGGTCAACTGGAGCTTGTCTCCCAGGTCGACCTTGAGCAGCCGCGCGGCCAGGCTTCCGAGGACGATCTCGGGGCGTTCCCCAGCAAACCAGCGTCCGCGGACGAGCTTTCGGTGAAGCCGCGAGAGGCGTCTCTCCCCCTGGGGATCGATCCCCATGAGGTTGTCCAGCATGATGACGCTGTCGGCGCTTCGGAGCGTCCCTGTGGTGAGGACGCGGCTCGTCACGTCGGCTCCCGGGGCGATATGGCGGACGATGGACATGAGCCGGGTCGGGTCGTGGAGGGAGTTCTCCAGAACCTGCTCATCCGGGAAGTCGGGGGAAACGATGACGATATGGCCGTAGCGCATCCGAACCCCCTCGTCCACGGACTGGGTGAGGGTTCCCTCGAGGAGGTGGATGTTGAACAACATAAGCGCAAAACTGAACCCGATGAGACCGATGGTGACGATCGTGCGGGCCCTCCTTCGGGCCAGATTGCGCCATGCCATGCGCAGCGTCATCATGGGGTCACCCCTGATTCCTGAAGGCTTCGACGGGTTTGATCCTGGCGGCGCGCAGGGCCGGCCAGACCGCGGCGAGCATACTGATGATGAACAGGAGCACCACCGGGACGTAGAGCCCGCGGGCGGTGAAACTCGCCTTCCAGACGGGGTCGATGATCACCCCCTGAAACGAGAAGCCGTCGGGCATGATGAAGGAGAGATCGATCCCCGTGTGCGCAAGGTAGCTCTGCATGCCGAGCCCCAGCAGCCCTCCAACTATTGTCGCGGTGAACGCCAGGAAGAGGGTCTCGGTCATGATGAGCGTCCCGACCCAGGCGGGCTTCATCCCGATGGACTTGAGCACGCCGAACTCCTTGATGCGCTCCATGACCGCCATGAGCATGGTGTTCATGGTTCCAAAGGAGGCGATGAGCAGGATGATGGCGAGGATGAGTCCGGTCATGGCCTCCTGGGTGTTGAGAATGTTGGCCATGGATGGCTCGATCTGCTGCCATGTGCGCACCAGCGCGTCTGCGGGGAGTGATGCGGAGATCTGCCCGGCAATGGCCCTGGTGTTGGCGCCCTTGACCGTTCGGATGGCGATCTCATGCACAGCGGGCTTTCTCTCTTTCCCTGTCACGAGGCCCATGAGGTTCTCGTCCCAGGCGTTGCCGATATGAATATAGACCACACCCCGGTCGAAATCGGCGAGCCCCGTACGGAAGACGCCCACGACCCTGAACATGCGATCCAGAGCGTAGTTCTGCACGGTCCCCAGATCCATGCCCACGATGTCTCCCACCTTGACCCTCAGGATGGTGGCGAGCTTCTCTCCGATGACGATCTGGGCCGTGTCGCCCCGGGACGTCTTCTCGAGGGCGTAGGCGTCAGAGAGATAGGCGCCGCGGATGATCCCCCTCGCCATGGTGGAGACTCGGGCTTCCTCCCTGGGCTGCACAGCGATGATCCCCACGGGGTGGGAGTAGAGCTTCATCACACCATAGGATCCGCTGGACGGGCCGAGGAGCAGTTTTGGGGCCACCGGTGGGACGGCGGGAGCCGTCTCGTCGAGCTTCTTCAGGTTGTCGATGTCGTCGT
>QKIM01000028.1 GCA_003249585.1 Deltaproteobacteria bacterium | reverse complement strand
CTGGACGCCCAGGTCTTTGTCACCAACTGCCGCGAAGCCGCGCACACCATCGCCGACGACGTCCCCTGGGTGGACGACCCCCTCACCCTCCGGGTCAACGCCGAGGGGTCCTGCAACGCCATGTACACCGGTGAGATCATCTTCCTCAAGGGCAGTGACCAGTGTACCAACGCGGCCCTGATCGAGGACGTGGCCTATCACGAGTACGGCCATGGCTTCCACTTCAACTCCATCATCGAGGGCATGGGGGCCTTCGACGGGGCCGTGGGCGAGGGCTTCGCCGACCTGTTCAGCGCCCTCATCACCCGCGATCACAACATGGCCCCGGAGTTCTTGCCCGGGGCGCCCAACCTGCGGGACCTCGAGCCGGACAGGGTCTGGCCCTGGGACCTCAACATCTTCAACGAGGTCCACGAGAACGGGCTCATCGTCGGGAGCACGCTGTGGGACCTGTGGACGGCCCTTGAGGCGGCACGCGGCAAGGAGGAGGGCACCCTCCTCATGAAGCGCATCTACGGCCAGATTCTGAAGACCACCACAGACATCCTCAGCCTCTTCGAGAACATCCTCCTGGCCGACGACGACGACGGCGACCTGAACAACGGGACCCCCAACCTGTGCGCCATCGTCCCGGTCTTCGCCGCCCACGGCCTCTTGGACCTGCTCACCTTTGTCCCCCCGGGCGTCCACCACATCCCCGAGGTCAACTCCCCGACGAGACTGAGCCTCACCTTCTCCGAGGTGTTCGCACAGTGCGCCCCCCTCGCGAACATCACCCGGGGCACCTTCCGGTACAGCTTCGACGACGGACAGACGTGGCAGGAGCACGACATCGTCACGACGGGCGCGCGGCGCTTCGACGTGGTGCTGCCGGCACCCGGGAAACCCGGCCGCGTCCTCTACGCCTTCACCCTCCATGACGGCGCAGGCGGCCGCACCTACACCCTGCCCGCCAACGCGGCGGAGCCCTATTACATGCTCTACGCCGGCCCCCTCTACCCCATCCACTTCGACGACTTCGAAGAGGAGGATCCCGGCTGGACCCACACCCTCGTGGACGGCATCGACCAGCCGGGCGCCGACGACTGGCAGCGCGGCACCCCCAGGGGCGAGGCGTGGGACCCCGCGGGCGCCTACAGCGGCGAATTCGCCTGGGGCAACGATCTGTCGGATCCCGAGCGGTGGAACGGCGCCTACAAATCCAACGTCATCAACCGGCTCACCTCCCCGGCCTTCGACTGTTCCGGCTTCTCCAGCGTCCGGCTCCAGTTCCGGCGGTGGCTCGTCATCGAGGACGGCACCTTCGACCACGCCCGCATCTATGTGAACGACCAGGTGGTGTGGAGCAACCGTGCCTCGGTCGAGGGCAAGCGGCACCACCACGACCGCGAGTGGGTGCTCTTCGACCTGGACATCAGCCCCTGGGCCGCAGGAAAGAGCGAGGTCACCATCACCTGGGAGCTTCAGAGCGACGGCGGCAACGAATACGGCGGGTGGACCATCGACGACTTCGCGCTCATGACCACCGACGACTCCGCGGCGCCCCCCTCCGTGGAAGAGGGCTGCTCCTGCCGGCTCCCCGGACGACCCGCCCCACTCCCTCCCCCGGGGCTGCTGCTCCTCGCCGCCGCCGCGCTGATCCGCCGGCGCAGGATCCGCCCCTGATCTCCTTCTCCGCCTGGTCCTGGATCGCTAAAGAACGTTGGGAGACCCCGGCGTGACCGTGGTCGTATAGTACCAGTCACTGGTGGCGTCGTCAGTATCCGTACCGTCAGGGTAACGGATAAAGGATCCTTCTGTCAGGGAATTGTCGACCAAAGGCGTAGGAGTCCCCTCCACCAGGCTCACCACTCCGAGCCCGGTGATGGTGGTGGCCGTAATGGAGCCCTCGTAAGAGAGGGCGTCCACCAGCACATTTTCAACCGTGTCCACCAGCGCCACACCATCGGGAGAACCATTCTGGAAGAGCCCTGCACCAAACTCCAACGTCGATGTCCCCCCGGGAACCAAGGCCAGTAAGGCAGCGTTTCCCACGACCAGGAACTGCCCGGGGGAGAGCGTTCCCACAGGGGACAGGTCGACAGTCAGATACTCCAAATTGTTGCTCCCGTTTACAAACACGAGGGTGTATCCAGAGAGGTCAATCACGGAACTGGTGCCGTTGTAGATCTCCACAAACTCCAGGGTGTCCGTGCCGGGCTGATCATAATCCACCTCATTGATGACCAGATGCCCCTGTATCACCGTGGCGGGGACGCTCACTCCATCGCCTGCGATGCTCGCCTCCACGGTTCCAGCAGCGGCGGTAGCCGCAGCCGTAAAGGAAAACTCCGCCGAGATCTCTCCCTCGGGGATGAAGACTGAGGAAGGCACGGTTCCGATGGATCCCGTCGTCGACAGTGAAACCGATATCCCGCCGGGGCCGGCGGGAATATTCAGGGAGACCGTCATGACTTTCTCACTCCCGATCGTCGTCGTAAGGGGATCCGGCTCCAGGGCAGCAACGCTTCGGGGTATTGTATCATCGATGGCCACGACGACGGCGGTCCGGGTCACGATACCCCGCGTCGCGGTGATGGTAGCAGTGGCTCCGGGGACGACGCCCTGGACATTCACGACAGCCGAGGAGAATCCGGCGGGGATGACGATCTCGGAGGGTACAACCACTGCGGGATTGTCAGAGGAAAGAAAAACAGAAACGTCCATGGTCGCAACTTCGGAAAGCGTCACCGTCAGAGGAGCCGGAATCGTTGGCTGCGGGGATCCACACTCAACATAGGTCATCGCCGGTTCCAGTGTGGAGAGGACACTGACACCCGTCACCAAGTCCGCAGCCGCTCGCGGCTCCAGTCGCTGCACCCCGAACGAATAATACGGAATCCCCGTGATGGACTCGTAGATCACACCGAGAGCAGGAAACGGGGCAACTTCATACAGAAGATTGTCGACCCGAAGGACTCCGTCCACCTCGAATTCTCCCGATGGTGCAGTGTCTCCGGCGGAAAGGGGTGGGTCTATGCTTGTGACCTCGACGTTTTCCACCCGAACGAGAACCGCCTCCAGGGAGTTTGCGACCGTTCCCCCTGCGGCATCCGATGAAACCACAACAGGCTCAGGCAGCGCTTCCCCTGAAGAAAGCACAGAGAAGGTCGAGGCCACCAGCTGGATTTGTCCATAGAAGGTCTGGGCTGTTGCTGGGTTCACGTTAATCCTGTCTCCAAGCGCCACGTCACCATCGCATGCAATGAATTGATAATAGACAAAAATACCAGAATAATCGGCCCCCTCGTATCCGACGTCCCCTTCTTTCACCTGCACGATGAATCCCTTGCCCGGAATACACGCCGTCACAATGACATTGTTCAAGGCGACTTGTCCCGAAATCAATCCCTGCTTGATGTCATAAATCGAATTGGGACAACGCTGGGGGTACGGATTGGCGATCGAGGGACACGCATCGCAGGCGTCACCACGTCCATCGCCATCGCTGTCGGTCTGGTCTGCATTGCTCACGTCGGGGCAGTTGTCGGATGCCTTGGGGATGCCATCCGCATCAATGTCATTAAGATCAACCGGGGCGCATTGAGTCGCGCCAGGCTCGAAGGGGCAGACGTCACAGTCATCACCGATCCCGTCACCATCCCGATCCGGCTGCACGCCATTGTCCATGGGGCGAATGGGGTTGAACACATCTGGACAGTTGTCCTCAGAATCGGGGATCCCATCTCCATCCTCATCCAGCGCACCGGGCACGCCAGTGTAGACCGTCGACCCGTTGACGGAAACCGGACGCTCGGGCAGACAGCTCGGCTCATTATCGGGATCCCCACAATAGAGCATGGGATACATGGTCCCACCCAAGGAGCTTTCCAGATCGCTCAGCGTTACACCGATCTCCTGCTGCGTGCAAAGCTGTTTGGGACTGCCGCAGACGTCAAGGGCATCACAGGATGGCGTAGCCAGCGCAGAGACTAGCGAGTCGTCTCCGTACACGACCTCCCCTCCCCGCATAACCAGCGCGACATCCTCCAGGCGTGCAGCGATTACTGCCCTGTAATCCGCCCGAACGGAGCCGTCATAGATGGAGATATCCGCGACATGGCCGGCGCTGAGGGAGCCAATCCTGTCCTCCATGGAGACAGCCGCTGCTCCGTTGTAGGTGGCCATGAGCCACAGATCGCGATCCGAGAAGTATCCGTTGAGATAAGTCGCATTGAAAGAATCGGCGCACTGAAGCTCCCTGAGCATATTGACGGACCCCGTCACAATCCAGTCGGTCCCCAGGGAAATCTGGACACCAGCGCGATGGGCCATGCCAACTCTCGCAGTATCTCCATACAGCGCGATATTGGAACGAGGCGACCATACCAGGGCCGTCTGCTCGCTGGCCATGGAAAGATAGTGGGGTACATTCATCCCCACCGCCTGGACGAAAGAGCTCTGGGGTTCAAGAAGATCTTCTCCCCCACCCGCTTCCTCGGACATGCAAACGAATTCATTGGTAGCAAAGCTGCTGACCCCCTCGGCCACATGGGCCTGGAATGCCTCGTAGCCGGCGACTTCGGC
>QKIM01000526.1 GCA_003249585.1 Deltaproteobacteria bacterium | reverse complement strand
GGCCATGCAGCAGGGCGTGGACGACGACGCCCCCGGCCTCCTCCACAGCGCGCTGCTGGTCTTCTCCATGATGCTCATCCTCATCTTCGCCAACTGGGCCAACCCGGGGACCGCTTCGGGCTTCTTCGCGGCGGTCTACTCCGTGAAGTGGTACCTCACCGCGGCCAGCGCCCTGGTCCTCGTGGCCCTCATCGTGAAGCTCATGACCATCCCCCTGTGGCAGCCCATTGTGGCGGCCCTGGTCACGGGCGGGGTCGCGCTTACGCCCGGCACCACGCCCAACCTGATCTTCCTCACGGGGATCGCCGCCCTGAGCGTCGTGCTCTTCGCCAATCGCGGGCGTCCCAAGGAGTGGCTGGAGTCCACCACGGGCTACGCCATCCAGATCATGCCGCTGCTCTTCGCCGGCGTGGTCGTGGCGGGGTTCCTCCTGGGGACGCCGGGCCGCGAGGGCATCATCCCCGCCCGCTGGGTGGAGTCGGCCCTGGGCGGCAACGGGCTGGGCTCCACCTTCCTGGCCTCCGTCGCCGGCGCCTTCATGTACTTCGCGACCCTCACGGAGGTGCCCATCATCCAGGGGCTCATGGACAAGGGCATGGGCGAGGGGCCCGCGCTGGCCCTCCTCCTGGCGGGTCCGGCCCTCTCCTTGCCCAACATGCTGGTAATCCGCTCCATCATGGGCACAAAAAAGACCGTTGTTTTTGTGGTGCTGGTGGTGGTCCTCTCGACCCTCGCCGGTTACGGCTACAGCTTCCTGCCCCACTGAGGCGGCAGATAGAAAGGAACGTCATGAAAAAGGTACAGATCCTCGGAACCGGTTGTCCCAAGTGCCGAAAGCTCACGGAGCACGCCCAGGAGGCCATCGCCGGCCTCGGCGGCGGCTTTGAGGTCGTCAAGGTCGAAGATATCAACGAGATCATCTCATTCGGCGTGATGCAGACCCCGGGACTCGCGCTGGACGGCAAGGTCCTCAGCGCGGGCCGCCTGCTCACGGCCGCCGAGATCGGCGACCTCCTCAGAAAGCACGGAGGGTGAGACCATGAAGAAGATCGTCACCGCGCTTCTGCTCCTCTTCGTCGCCGCCACGGCGGGCTTCGTCGTCTACAGGAAGGTCTCGGCTCCCAAGGGCAAGCTGGAGCTCAAGGAGAAGGACCGCGTGGTCTACTACTTCCACGGGACCAACCGCTGCCGCACCTGCAATCTCATCGAGAAGCAGGTCCGCAAGGCCCTGGACACGGGCTTCGCCGCCGAGCTCAAGGACGGGCGGCTGAAGTTCCAGAGCGTCAATCTCGACGAGCCCGTCAACGAGCACTTCGTCTCCGACTTCGGCCTGCGCGGCCGCGTGGTGGTGCTGGCCTACACCCGTGAGGGCAAGCCCGTCTACAAACGCATCGATGACGTCTTCCGCAGGGTCCGTCAGGGCGAGGCCTTCGTGGAGTACATCAAGTCCGAGGTGGCCACCTTCCTCATGGGCAAAAAGAAATGAGCGCGCTGTGGCCCTTCGTGACCGCGCTGTGGCTGGGGGTGCTGGTGAGCATCAGCCCCTGCCCACTGGCCACCAACATCGCCGCCGTGAGCTTCATCGGCCGGCGCATGACCGATCCGCGGGCCACCATCCTCGCGGGGCTGGCCTACGCCTTCGGGCGCATGGTCTTCTATGCCCTTTTGACCCTGGTCTTTGTCCTGGGCACCTCCTCCATGCCCGTGGTGGCCCACTTCCTCCAGAAGTGGTTCCCCATGGTGGTGGGCCCCGTGCTCATCCTCACGGGGATGTTCCTCACGGAGCTCATCACCCTCCCCACGGGGCGGGGCGGCGGCCTCGGACAGCGGCTGGGCGAGCGGCTGGCCCACATCCCCTTTCTGGGTGCCTTCCTCCTGGGTGTGCTCTTCGCCGCCTCCTTCTGCCCCGTGAGCGGCGCCCTCTATTTCGGCTCATTTCTGCCCGTGGCCCTGGGGCGGCACGGCTCCGTGGGGCTCGCCCTGGTCTTCGGGCTGGGGACGGGCGTGCCCGTCCTGGTCTTCGCCATCGTGGCGGCCCTCTCGGGGAAGCTCCTGGGGTCGCTCTTTCAGAAAATCACCGGCTTTGAGCGGCGCGCCCGCATGGGCACGGGAGGCCTCCTGGTCCTGCTGGGGATCTGGCTGAGCCTCACCACCGTCTGGAGGCTGTAGATGGACGAGCAGCCCACGGTCCTCTTCCTGTGTACCGGGAACTCCTGCCGCAGCCAGATGGCCGAGGGGCTGGCCCGCCACCTCCTGGGTGACAGGGCCCGGTTCCTCTCCGCCGGCACCGAGCGACACGGCCTCAACAGGCGGGCCGTGACCGTCATGGCCGAGCGGGGCGTGGACATCTCGGGTCACCTGTCCAAGACCATCGAGGAGCTCCCCGAGGTCCCCGTCGACCTCGTGATCACCGTGTGCGACGCGGCCCGGGAGGCCTGCCCCGTCTTTCCCTCCGCCCGCCGCATGTTCCACCGCTCCTTCGCCGATCCTCCCGCCCTGGCCGCGGCTGTCGCCGCCGCCGGGGGCTCCGAGGAGGAGATCCTCGACTGCTACCGCCTGATCCGCGACGAGATCGAATCCTTCATCGCCACAACGCTGCCAACGAACCTCCAGGAGGTGCTGCATGACCCAAAAGTCATCCGCTGATTCGCGTTCCATGACCAGTGTCTTCGAGAAATATCTCACCGTCTGGGTGGGGCTGTGCATCGTGGGGGGGATCCTCCTCGGGAAGCTCCTCCCCTCCTTCGCCCGCTCCCTCGACGGGATGTCCATCAACGTGGGCGGGGCCCCCGTGGTCTCCATCCCCATCGCCGTCTGCCTGTTCTTCATGATGTATCCCATCATGGTGAAGATCGACTTCGCGCGGGTCATCGAGGCGGGCAAAAGCGGCAAGCCCGTCTTCCTCACCCTCTTCATCAACTGGTGTGTCAAGCCCTTCACCATGTACGCCATCTCCCTGCTCTTTTTAGGCCTGATCCTCCGCGGCGTCATCGGCGCCGACGCCATGGATATCGTGAAGATGCCCTTCGGCCTCGATCTGCCCGTGGGCTCCTCCCACGGCGCCGGGACCGTGGTGCTCCACGACGGCGTGAAGATGCTCCAGATTCCCCTGTGGCGCTCCTACTTCGCCGGGGCCATCCTCCTGGGCATCGCCCCCTGCACGGCCATGGTGCTCGTGTGGAGCTACCTGGCCCGGGGCAACGACGGCCTGACCCTGGTGATGGTGGCCATCAACTCCCTGACCATGCTGATCCTGTACGGCGTCCTCGGGGGCTTCCTCCTGGGCGTGGGGCGGCTCCCCGTGCCCTGGCAGGCCCTGCTCCTCTCCGTGGGCGTCTACGTGGCCCTGCCCTTGGTTTTGGGATACCTCTCACGACGCTGGATCATCGCGATCAAGGGGGAGACCTGGTTCAAGGAGCGCTTTCTGCACGTGCTCACGCCCGTGACCATCTCGGCCCTCCTCTTGACCCTGGTGCTGCTGTTCTCCTTCAAGGGGGAGGTCATCTCGAAGAATCCCCTCACCATTCTGTGGATCTCCATCCCCCTGTTCCTCCAGACGGTGCTCATCTTCGCCCTGGGGTACGGCCTGGCGAAGCTCCTGAAGCTCCCCTACGAGGACGCCGCCCCCGCCGCCATGATCGGCGCATCCAACCACTTCGAGGTGGCCATCGCCACGGCGGTCATGCTCTTCGGCCTCTCCTCGGGGGCCGCCCTGGCCACGGTGGTGGGCGTGCTCATCGAGGTGCCCGTGATGCTCATGCTCGTGGCCTTCTGCAAGCGCACCGCCCACTGGTTCCCCCCGCGCTCCGAGGCGGCGGTCACGGCGAACGAGTAGGGCGAAAACGAACGAAAGGAATTCCGCCATGAAATGCCAGTGCTCCTGTGCCGGAAAGCGAGACGACATGCATGGTATTCCCAACTCCCCCCGGAACGACCTGGGTCGTGAAGCTATGATTACGAAAGTGACCAGGTGGCAAGGGACAGGTGTGCTCGAAAGGGGACAGGTGTGCTCGAATTCCCCGAGGCACCTATGAACGCATCACCGTTATCCTTGAATAATGCGAAACTACGCCAGAATGGAGAAAGGAATGGGAGCCCAAAGCGCAGAGGGATATCGAGAAAAGGAGCCGCCAGCAAGGAGTGAAATTCGGAGACAGTGGTCTTGATTGTCTACCCTTCTCCATAACCCATCTATCTCGATCTTGAAAATACGTGCGCCTAAGTCAAACTGTATAAGCAGCATGTGACTAGTGAAGGAACCGTGGCGAGGTTCTTTTGCTATTTCGAGGGAGTCGACGACAATGAAAACTAAAGTTCTCCTCCGGTTATTAGCGGTTTTTGCGATGATGCTCCTGGGAGCTTGCGATGATTCAGACGAGGGGAAGCACTGCTTTTCCATTAAAGACAAAAGTACATGTGAAGCCGACGATGCATGCTCCCCTGGTTATGCTCACATTCTCATCGTGGACAATGATGGATACTATGTCGGTCCCCTCAGTTTTTTATCAGAAAACGTTGAAAATTCGATTTTTTATTGCTTTCCAAGAACGTATACAAACACAACTGTTGGGCACACTATTGA
>QKIM01000531.1 GCA_003249585.1 Deltaproteobacteria bacterium | reverse complement strand
CATGATGGAGGGGATGACCTGGGCGAAGAGCGGGTGCATCAGGCTGACGGTGAAGGGATTGTCCTGGGTGATGAACCCCCTCTTGGACAGCACCTCGATGGTTTTCTGCACCAGGGAATCGTGGTTCAGGTAGTCGTAGATGAGCTCCAGGGGCGCTTCCCGACCGTAGAGCGCGGTCATCTGCAGGATCTTCACGCCCATCGCGGGCAGCCGGTGGAGGCGCAGGGTGATGAGATCGACCAGGTTCGAGGAGACCTCGGAACCTCCCTCTATGAGCAGGTGGGCTCCCTCGGAAATGTGCATGGGCAGCCCCATGGAGGCCGTCAGCAGGGTGTCCACGAGGCCGTGCCACGACTGCGTGCTCTTGGCCGCCAGTTGGATCATGATGGGGTTGATGTCCTTCTGATCCAGGCGGGTGAGGATGATGCAGTCGGAGAGGGGGGTCTGCTCAAGGAAGGTGTTCTCCGAGGCGACGATGAGTTTGATGGGGAAATCCCGCAGGGTCCCTATGAGCTTGTCGATGAAGAAGCGGGAGGGGTAGTCGTACTCGTCGATGTCGTCGAAGATGAGCAGGGTGGGCTGCTCACGACAGACGGCGAGGATGATACGGATGGCTGAGGTGATGATCTCCCGGATGGCGACGCGGCGCTCGAGAGAAACCTCCCGCTTGCAACCCATGAGCTTGAGGATATGGGGGAGATCGTCGGCCTCGAGGTTGATGGAGCCCAGGGCGGCCTCCACGTCAGTGCAGTCGAAATCCGGCTCCAGGCTGAGGATCTGTTGGAAGATCGACCGCACCGGATACCAGGGACGGGCCGACAGCGAAGGGTCGGAGGTGGTGAAATACCCGGTGATCTGGGCATTGATCTGCGTCTTCAGGATGTGGGTGGCCAGCGAGGTCTTGCCGATTCCAGGGGGGCCGTTGAGTTCGAGCACCAGCTTCTCGCTGTACAGGAAGTTGGTGACGAGGTCTATCTCCCGCTCGCGGCCGATGAACATGGGCTCGATGGAGCTCTCGTTGAACAGGATGCGGGCGATGGTCTCCGTGACCTGTGAGCTTGACGGATCCCGTTCCTCTGCCTGACTCGCGCTGTCTGGTTTGTTCGGTGCGACCTGGCCGTCCTGGTGTATCGGGACGGAAGCTGTGGGGCGCTGCGTGTTCTGCCCGCAGTTGGGGCAGAACCGGTGGCTGGAATCCATGAAATGTCCGCAGGAAGGACACTTCTGCAGGCCTTTGGCCCGATTCAGGAAGTCCTGCAGCGACCGCTTGAACTCGATGGCGGACTGGGGACGCTTGGAGGGGTCCTTGGACAGCGCCTGCATGACCAGGGCGTCTATCTCCATGGGGATGTCGTTGTATTTGGAGGTGAGGTTCTGGGGCTCGATGTCCAGGTGGGCCTTGAGAATGTCGAAGATCACCTCTCCCTTGAAGGGGAGCTCTCCAGAGAGGAGCTCATAGAGGATGATGCCGATGGCATAGAGGTCCGACTGTGGGGTGGCCTCTTTCCCCCGGATGACTTCCGGGGCCATGTACTCCGGGGTCCCGAAGAGTTCTCCGTGTTTCGTGAGCCTGGGCTCCTGGGAGCCGGACTCCTTGGCGATGCCGAAGTCGACGAGCTTGATGAAGTCCTCGCCGCTGCGCAGGGTGGTCACCATCACGTTCTCGGGCTTGAGATCCCGGTGGATGATCCCCTTGCTGTGTGCTTCGTCCAGAGCGGAGAGGATCTGCCCGACGATGCGCACCGTCCGCTCCAGGGGGAGGCGGCCCTCTGTGCGCAGCAGCCCTGCCAGGGAGGAGCCCCGGATGAATTCCGAGATGATATAGGTGATCCTGGAGGGGGTCGTGCCCGAGGTGATCACCGAGAGGATGTTGGGGTGGTTGAGGGCCGAGGCCGCCATGGCCTCTTTCTTGAACCGGGCCAGAAAGTTGTCGTTGTCCTGGTAGGAGGGCTTGAGGATCTTGATGGCCACGGAGGAGCCGAGATCCATGTGGATGCCCTTGTAGACCCACGCCATGGCCCCTTCGTCGAGGTAGTGGTCCAGTTGGTATCGGTCTTCAAAGACCGCACCCTCGAGCTCGCTGCCGTTTACCCTCGGAAGATCCTGGATGTTCACTCCGCAGTTGGGGCAGATGGTCAGCCCGCTCTGGGATGCGGTGAAGCAATTGGAACAGAGGACAAACTGCACGGCGGTCGGTTCTCCTGCGTAAGGGGCTATAGAGACAGGACGTTCTTCGTCCTTGTAGGGAAATTCAGCATTTTCATTTTAATCGACACCCCGAGAATTTCAACCTTTATGTGGAGAATTGGAAGAGTGGAAGATTTGGGCGGCTCTTTATGGGCCGACACTCCCTGGTATGGTGCTCAGATGGGGAGCTGCAGAGCTCTGGGCTGACGTCGCCAGGAGCGGCGCAGGTGGGGCGGGAGGTGTCCGGTCAACCGCTGAAACGCTTCAATGAAGGCATCTGTGCCGGCGTTTACGTAGCCACCTCCGGAGATGACCAGCCCGAAACGTTCGGTCATCAGTGCGGCAAACGCTTCAAACCACAGATCCCGTGCGTTCTTGGCCAGGATGGAGGCTGCAGAGACCGCCGGGAAGAGTGCGTCGGCCTTGTTCGCGGCATAAAGGAGCGGAAAACGGTCCTTTAAGGGACCGAAGAGGGTCTCGCCGTCCGCGGCGACCGCCTGTGCGGGGGCGAGGGAGGAGAGAAGCGCGGCCGCAGCTGTCTGCTCCAGGAGGTTCAATCCGCCGCGCCGCAGTACGTACTCGTCTATCCGCGCAGCGGAGATCTCCACAAGGCGGAATTCCGCCAGGGACATGATCCGCTCGGCCAGGTGCCGCCGCATGGCCCGGGCCCGCGGACCGGAACCATAGGCCTTGGAGTCCATGAGAGGGAGCCCCGAAAGGCTTCGGGGCGAGGGAAAGCGGACCGCCGCGAGGAACATGGGCCCCAGGAGCGGTCCGCGCCCTGCCTCATCCAGTCCGCAGAGGTATTCATCGGCCACGGCGCCGCTCCTTTGCTCTGTGCACGTCACGGTGGTGGTTCGCGGTCTTCCTTTTCGGGGAGACGTGGTGGCTGCCGGCGCGTCGTTTCTTTGGCGCGCTTTGGGAAGGGGGCAGGGACTTCCGCGGGTGCCGCGTTTTCGCGTGGATGGTCGAGTGGCTTTTGCCTGGCGCGGGTTTTCCTCGGGAGGTGCCGGCCCCGGTCTGGCCACTCCATGCGACTCCCCGCTGTGAGGAGAGATCCTGAATATATGGTGAGACCAGCGGCTCTTCGATGCGGTTCGTCACCAGCGAGGGGGCGACCTTCCGGTAGGGAACCGGGGGCGCCTGTGTTTTGCCGGGAACTCCGGCGGCTGGCAGGATCGGCTGACCTCGGCGCCCGGGGGAGGGGAGCGCCTTCTTTTGCTCGAGGGTCTTTGAAGGCGGGGCCGCCGGCCGCCGGTCCGATTTTTTGGATACGGGTCTTGTGTTCCGCTTTGTCCGGGGAGCCTTGGAGGCCTTGGAATAGACGATCAGGCGCTGGCCCTTGGTAATCTCCTTGCCCGAGAAGTGGTTGAGGGACCGGATGAAGCGCCGGGTCGTCCCATACCGCCGGGCGAGCTTCTTGAGGGTCTCACCTCTGCGGACGGTGTGGATCACCCGGACCTTGTGCGTTTTCTTCAGGTAGTGGGCGAAGAACGCCTCCCGATCGATACGCATGAGCTGTACCCGGTCCTGAGTGAGGAGGGCATGATGGGGCTTGCGCTTCTCCGGGAGGTGGACAAGGAGAACCATGTGGTAGGTGATGTTGGCGTCGGGGGCGAGGAGGTTCCACGCGGTGAGCTCTTCCGGCGTGACGCCCAGGCCTCGGGCGATGGTCTCCAGGGTGTCCGACCGGGTCGTCCGGTAGAAATAGGTCCGGTATCCCCTGGGGGTCACGGTGTCTGCGGGGATGGACACCAGAGGCTTTTCCTGGACCGGTTCGAGTTTCGCATGGTGCGCAGCGTTGCCAGGGACGACGATGGTGAGCCCCATTCTCAGTTCCGTGGAGCTCTTCATCCCGTTGAGTGTGCGGAGCCTGGCGGTCGAGGTGCCAAAGAGCCGTGCCACCGACGGGAGGGTGTCCCCCAGGGTGATGGTGTAGGTCGAGAGACGTTCCCAGCCGGGGACCTTTCGATGGAGCCGCCTGCTGACTGCGTTGAGCGTTCCTTTGGGAATTCGCACCGGCCATCGGCTTCCCACAGGCGGCAGCCGTCTGCGGATATACTCCCGGTTCATTTCCCACAGCCGTTTCTCATCGATGCCCGTGACCTGGGCCAGGGTGGACAGCCTTGCACCCGCAGGGGCGTAGATGGTGTCGAAGGCGTAGGGTGTGGCCATCTTGAGATTGTTGAGCCCGAACTTTCCGCGGTTGAGGTCGGCGATGGCCACGGCGATCATCTTGGGGACGTAGAGCCGGGTCTCCCTGGGCAGCGCGTTCTCATAGGTGGAGAGGCGGAAGTAGTCGTTGGTGCCATATCGGCGCATGGACTGGAGCATGCGGCCGTATCCGCAGTTGTACGCCCCCATGGCGAGAGCCCAGTCCTTGAAGCGGCAGTGGAGGTCGGCGA
>QKIM01000147.1 GCA_003249585.1 Deltaproteobacteria bacterium | reverse complement strand
AGGCGCCGGCGCCTTCGAGGACCTCCACGGAGAAGTTCTGGGTGGTCCCGAAGACGCCCTGGCCGAGGATGCCGTGGGCTTCGGCGGCCTTGACCGCCTTCTTCAGCCGCTCCACGGCCAGGGGGTATTCGGCCCTGACGTAGATGTATCCCTGGTCGGCCCGGATGGCCCGGGCGGCGATGAGCATCCCCTCGAGGACGGCGTGGGGATTGCCTTCCATGAGGCTGCGGTCCATGAAGGCCCCGGGATCCCCCTCGTCGCCGTTGCAGATGATGTACTTCCTGTCGGCGTCTTCATTGAGGGCGAACTGCCATTTGCGCCCCGTGGGGAAGCCGCCGCCGCCCCGACCGCGGAGGCCGGAGGCGGTGATCTCCTCGCAGATGGTGGCCGGGCTCAGCCTGGTGTAGGCCCGCCGCGCGGCCGCGTACCCGTCCTGGGCGATGTACTCGGTGATGTCCTCGGGGTTGAGGATGGAGCACGCCTTGAGCACGTGACGCTGCTGGCGCTGGTAGAAGGGGATCTCCCGGGCGCCGCGGCACCGCCGGGAGCTGCCGGGGATCGTGTAGAGCAGGGACTCCACAGGCTCTCCCCCGAGGATGGTCGTGGAGACGATGGCCTGGACGTCCGCCGGCTTCACCCTGGTGTACAGGATGTCGTCGGGGTAGATGGTGACCAGGGGGCCCATCTGGCAGAAACCCTGACACCCCGAGGGGGTGCAGTGCACCACCTCTTCGCCGTCCTCGGCGGCCAGCTCCAGGGAAGCTGAGATCCCTGCCTCGGCCAGGCGCCGCTCGAACTCCCTGAAGACCGACAGGGAGCCGTTGGCCACGCAGCCCGTGCCGGCGCAGATGACCACCCGCCGGGTCGCGGCCTTGGTTTTTTCCGTATACTCTCGCGTGATGTGCTCCAGATCGACCGTCTTCATCGGACACCTTCCCCTTCCATGATGGCCCAGAGCAGCTCCTTCGCCCGCTGGGGGGTCACCTGTCCGTGGACCTCTTCGTTGATGAGCAGCACGGGCGCCAGCCCGCAGGCCCCGAGACAGGAGACCGTCTCCAGGGTGAAGAGCATGTCGTCGGTGGTGGTGTGTCTGTCCGAGAGCCCCAGCTCCTTTTGCAGGACCTCGTTGAGCCCCGAGCTGTTCTTCACGTGGCAGGCCGTCCCGTCACACACCTTGAGGATGTACTTGCCCTTGGGCTTGAGGGTGAAGTGGCTGTAGAAGCTGGCGACGCCGTACACCTTGGCCGGAGAGAGGCCCAGGGCCGTGGCCACGTAGGTGAGGATCTCCCGGGGCAGGTAGCGGTATTCGCGCTGCACCTCGTGGAGCACCGGGATGAGCCTCGTGGGGTCGTTCCCGTTGCGGTCGAGGATTTCACACACCTTGCGGAAGCGGAAGGTCGGTTCGGAGTTGCCCTGGGTTACCATGTCGTTGTCTCCTTGCGGGAAAAGTGCCCTTTGAGAAACTGGGTGAGCACCGCCACGTTGGAATAGAAGTCGGCGTCCCGGACCATGACGTGGTCGGGACAGGTCAGCGTGGTGGGCGAGAAGTTGAGGATGGCCAGGATGCCTCCCCGGATCATGGCGTCGGCCGTCTCCTGGGCGGCGGCGGCGGGGACCGCGAGGATGCCCAGATGCACCTTCATGCGCCTGGCCAGCTCGGGGAGCCTGTCGGCGGACAGGATCTCCACGTCCCGGAACCTTTTCCCCACCTGGTCGGGGTCGATGTCGAAGGCGGCCACCACGTTCACCCCGTACTCGGCGAGGTGCTCGTATCCCAGGAGGGCCTTCCCCAGGTGCCCGACCCCCACGATGAAGGCGTCACTGGTGTTGTCCCAGCCCAGGTAATGCTCGATGGCCGTGATGAGGTCGGGGACATCGTAGCCGACGCGGGGCGTCCCGACGATCCCGGTGTAGCTCAGATCCTTGCGGACCTGGGTGGGATCGACCTTGAGGAAGCCGGCGATAGTGCTGGTGGAGACCACCTCACGCCCGCGCATGGCGAGACTCCGCAGATAGTGGAGGTAGGTGGGGAGGCGTCGCAGGGAAGGTTCCGGTATCATGATGCTCCTTTCCTCGTCGGAGCGAAGCGGTCCGCGTTCCGGGGCACCGCATCGCGGGTGAAGGATCGACCCGGCCGGGAGCCCCGAAGGGGACCCCAGCGAGGGGCCCGCGAAATGGAGAAATTTTTCTCCAATCCGCTCACCGACCGCTATGAACCTCTGAAATTTTTTGTCAAACGCCGATAACGAGAAAAATTTCGCGATAGAGATGTAACGCTGTGAACTGCTCGCGCCGCCTCGGAAATGGGGATGTCGTTTTTTTGCCTGACGGAGAGTGCTGCTGTGAATTCACAGCTACCCCATGGTGGAAAAAGTGGCCAACCCGTTATTTTTTTCACACTACGGATCCAGGGACGCCGCGGAAAAGGGGAGAGCATGGCCCTCCATCCCCTCGGTCAGCTCATTTGCGGATGTCGATGACGGTGATCTCCGGTGGGGTGAAGAGGCGGATGGGCGGGCCCCAGGTCCCCGTCCCACGGCTCACGTAGAGCCACGAGCTCCTGCCCAGGTCGTACAGCCCGACGAAGTATTTGAAGATGAGCCCGACCAGGTAGCGCAGGGGAAAGATCTGGCCCCGGTGGGTGTGGCCGGCCAGCATGAGATCGAAGCGGCCCACGGTGTCGGGATCCACGAACGGCTGGTGTTTGAGGACGAGCCGGAAGCTCGTGTCCTTGAGATGACGCAGGAGCTCCCGCTCGGGGAAGTCGGGGCGCTTGTCTCGTCTGAGCATGGTGGGATCGTCCACCCCGATGAGGGTGATGCCGTATGTGGGCAGGCGCCTGACCTGGTTGCGGATGAGCTGGAAGCCCGCGGCCCTGTGGAAGGACTCGGAGTAGGCGTCTCCGGAGATGAACTCGTGGTTGCCCATGACGGCCCACTTGCCGCCCGGCGGCTTGAGGGCGGCCAGGGGGGCTGCAGTGCCCGCCCAGTCCATGATACCGCGGTCCAGGAGGTCTCCGGTGGAGACGATGATGTCGGGTTTGAGCGCCCGAATCTGGTCGGCGAGGCTGCGCGCGAAGCCGGCGCCGACGGTGGCGGAGAAGTGGACGTCGCTGATCTGCACGATGCGCACGTGGTCGCGCCCCTTGGCGAGCTTGCCCGAGGTGACCTTCACGGTGCGGACCTTCACGTCACGGGCCTCGAAGAGCCCCCACAGGGTGAAGAGCAGGGCCGCGGCGAACATCCAGGGGAAGACCTTGATGAAAGGCGGCGGTGTGAGGGGGCAGGCGTCTCCACGGGCGCACTTGGCAAGGCGCAGGACGCCCAGCACGGCGTGGACCACAATGGAGAGGACACTGAGGATGATGAAGAACCCCAGCCACAGGTGTCCCGCCATGGCGACGGCCGGCGTGAGGAAGGGCACGGGGACGCGGGAGACTGCTGCCACGAGGACGGGGCTGAGTCCCAGGAGGACCACACCGATGCGCAGGGCGAGGGTGCCGCCCCGGCCCGGATGGAAAAGCTGCCGCACCAGGCGGTACAGGTGCCAGTGGGCCACGGTGTAGGCGCCGAGGACGATGATGACGACGGGGATGACGTAGTAGAGGGGATAGATCATGGTGTTACGTGAGCGACAGGAGCGTGCGGGCGAGGATGCCCGGGTCGGAGTAGGGCGCGCTGGCCTCGGTGACCAGGGGCAGGTCCAGGACCTGGATGCCCATGGCGCGGACCTCGTCGAGGTCCATGGGGATGTCGTAGGTGCCGCCCCGGGTGTCCACGACCACAATGTTCAGGAGCTGGGCGTCCGGGGCGCCGGGGGCGTCGGCGCGGAGGGTGTCGATGAGCCGGCGCACGGCCTCGGAGAGGGTCATGCCCAGCTGCTCGGGATCACGGCCCATGGAGGGGACATAGATCTTGGGGGCGCCGCTGGCGGCTACGGCCCGGCCGATGCCCGTGGGCAGCAGCGTGGCCAGGATGGAGGTGAAGAAGCTCCCGTGGGTGTAGACCACGCACTCGGCCTCGTCGATGAGGGCGGGGATGCGCGGATCGCAGTCGGGGGGCACGGTCAGCTCCGTGGAGCCGTCGGCGCTGAGGAAGAGGTGCTCGATGGGGGAGGCGACGGGGGGCACCTCCTTGCCCGTGATGAGGTGCTGGCCGATGACGGTGGTGCCGTCTTCCAGGCGGGCGCCCAGGTGGTAGAAGCCGTCAGTGACGGGGCGCACGTGCCCGCGCACCTCCACCAGCTTGGTGAAGAGGAAGAGCACCGGGTTGATGGTGCGGTTGTTGTTGAGAAAGCCGCCCGCCAGGATGAGGTTGCCCACGGAGGCGCCGCGCAGGTCGAAGCCCTCGGGCATCTTGCGGTGGAAGTAGTGCAGGTGGGAGCAGATGATGTTCCGCATGGGCTCGTCGATGGCCGCCACCAGAGGGTCGGTGCCGTCGATCATGGCCCGCAGCCGTGTCCGCCAGGCGGCGTTGTCGCCGGTGGCGGGGAAGCGGAAGGCGAAGAGGCGGAAGATGTCCGGGGCCCCCGTCACGGTCTGATCGGCCAGCGCCATGAGCCGGGCGCGCAGATCTCCCACGCTGAGCATGTTGAAGG
>QKIM01000374.1 GCA_003249585.1 Deltaproteobacteria bacterium | reverse complement strand
CCCGGGACACCGCCAAAAAGCCTGTCCAGGACACCAAGAAGGCGCCATCGGGAGAGAAGGATCTCCTGGATGACGATCTGTAGCCATGAGCCTGCGTTTTCTCCTTGCACATCATCCACCTGAAGAGTGTGGGGAGAAGTGCTTCACCGGCCAGATCGGCCGCTACCGCATACCCCTGTGCTCACGGTGCAGCGGAATGTATCCCGCCATGGCCGTGGGCATCGCCGTGGATCTGCAGTTCTTCGGCACCCTGGGCGGCACCCTGCGGGCGTTCCTCTTCTGGGCCTTGATCCTCCCTGGCTGGTACCACTGGGCATCGGAGCACTATCGGCGCCGCCCTCTGGGAGGGAAATGGCTGAGAGCCGGCGCGGGTGCGCTCGCGGGGATGGGGACGGGGATACTTCTCGGGGGACACTTCAGAGCCCCGTACAATCACGAGTTCCTCTTCTCCACACTCATGGTGACGAGCCTCTCCCTGTGTGTCATTTTTTTGGAGCGGTTCTTCAGGCCCGTCTTACTGGATGGTCCATTTGAGGGGGATCTTCATGTGGCGATCCACGAGGGGAACCCCTCCGAAGAGGGGAAACACGGAGATGGTCCCCCCCTTGGTGAGGGGGAGATGGATATCGTTGCCGGGACTGATGAAATCCATGACCCGGCCGTTGAGGTAGACCACTCCGCTGGAGCGCCGGGAGACCAGGTGGATCGCGTTCTGTGAGACGATGGTGTTCCTGGCGTACCCCGAGAGGAGCTGGGCAAGGGTGACCCGGGTGTATCCGGGGAGGTCCGGCATCAGTTCGTTGCGGGTGAACCGTGCGGGACTGTTGGACATCACCTTCCAGTGTATCTCTCCTTTCCTTCCCCCTTCCAGGAAGGTCCACGTGAAGGCCAGGGGCTGACGTATCTCCGAGGCGACGGACGGCACCTTGCCCACGGGACGGAAAACCAGCGTACGCATGAGCCCGCCAGGATCCTCACCCGGACCTTCCCTCAGGGACAGGAGGCGCGTACCCCGTTTCCCTTCAAACCGAATCTTCCACAGCCGCTCCTCTCCATCGGAGCGGATATCCTGGACCACGGCCTTCCACAGGGTTCCCCGGGGCAACAGGCCGAGAAAGGCAGAGAGTCGGGAGAGCGGGACGGAGGTCAGACGACGGGTCGTGGAGTCCACCACGGCGCATTCAGAGGGCCCGAGGCGGATCTCTGCGCCCGCAAGCAGTCCGTTGGAGGGGAAGGCCAGGGTCAGATAGGGAGGCGCGATCCGCAGGGTCAGCGGGATCTCCCCCACCTGGGGAACGCCGTGGTGGAGGGTGACCCGTGACAGGATCCCCTGCATGCCCCTGGAGGGGAACGCGGCGGGTATCTCAGCGGGAGGGGCCTGGGGAGGTTTTTTCTTCTCCTCCTTGAAGAAGCAGGAGGTCATGAAGACAAGGGCGAGCCATGTGAGGAGGAGGGTATCACGAGCCATGAGCTTGAGCACCGGCCAGCTGGGCCGGGAGGTTTCCTATAAGATCCCGAAGACAGGTGTTGGACTGATGTTTGGGTTTGGAAAAGCGGATCCGCGTGCCACTGCCCGCGGCGGGTTCGACCATGAAAGAGGGGATCTCATCGAGCCCGCACAGCGCGAACAAATGGGTAAATTCTGTCAGTGAGGTGGGGGCTTCGAGGGAGGTGATGAGACGCTTCATGCTCTCGGTTATCCCAGCACGAACAGCCTCGGAAGACGCACTGGTCAAGGGCATGATGACACGGTTGTACAGGACGCCGCGGGGATAGAGGGTCAACTCCACGGTCAGCCGGAACCCCTCCCTGCTCCTGGAAATGCGCCCGGAGACCTGTATCGAGCCTGGGAGCAGCCGGTGGTAGGCGATGCCCTCAGGTGCCACGGAACGGTATCTGACGATCCGTCGCCCACGGGCAACGGGGGTTCCCTGGAGGAGGTCCGCGGGAAGCAAAGAGAAGTCCGAGGTGAAGGGGCCAATGATGGCGACAGGGGTCGTGGATTCCGTCTCAGAGCGTCCTCCGATCCACAGGAGCATCCACACCAGGGCCAAAGAGGGGACGGCCATGAGCATCAGAAAGAAGAATCCCCTAAGGACCTGCTGCCGGCGCGGCTCACTGGTGGACGCCTCCCAGGAGACGAAGGAGAGGGTCAGCCCCTCGCCGGTCATTCTGTTGACATCCTTAAGCGGCCGGTTGCCACGCTCCAGCCAGGGAGCGCACAGGGTGCTGTCAATCCCGATCTCCTGCGCCCCGACGTGGGCGAGCAGGGACCTGCCCATGGCGCTCACCGATGCAGGAATGGAGGCGAGATCGGAGCCGTCACGGGCGGCGGCGGCCTCTTCTTCGGGAGGCACTCCCTCGAAGAGGACGATACTGAGGGGCAGCGGGGGTCCCTCATCGCTCCCATGATGGTTGCGCCGCATGATCCGGACTGCAAGGGCGATAGCTTCGACAGGGTCTTGGAAGAACAGGGTTTGCCCCGACTCACCCCGGTGCAGGAGATGGCACTTTCCGCGGCACAGTCTTGCAACTGTCTGCTCAAGTTGGAGCCTTTGGCTCTCTCGTGATGGCCTCGACCCTGTCTCGACTCTGGACCCGATCTCCAACAGGGAGGTCACGAGATAGGTCCCGGTGGACCCTCGACCCGGCACCTTCAGCGTCCCCTCGGGTGGCGCAGCTCACCCCGTCTGGACCACAGGGACGAGGAGAAGGCGTTGAGATCGGACCCTGAGAAGGCGCCGCTGCAAGCGAGTTCGTACCCCAAAGAGGCTACCATGGCGGCATTGTCCGTACACAGGGGCACAGGAGGAACAAGGAAATCAATGCCCCGTGCGTGACACAGGGATTCCATGGCTTTGCGCAACCCGCCATTGGCGGCGACGCCACCGGCCATCACCACGGCATCCACGGCATGGGTCGTGAGCGCCTCGGCGGTCTTGGAGACCAGGGAGTCGACCACAGCCTCCTGAAAAGATGCACAAATATTGGGGATCTCCTCGGTCACTGCATCACCGAGCGTTCCGATGAGCTGGAGCACGGCGGTCTTGAGTCCGCTGAAACTGAAGTCGAGGCCCCCCCTCTTGTGGAGCCCCCGGGGCAGCCGATACCGATGGGGGTCCCCCTGGTGTGACAGCTGGTCGATGACTCTGCCTCCCGGATAGCCAAGCCCCAGCATCTTGGCCACCTTGTCGAAGGCCTCACCGGCAGCGTCATCACGGGTAGCGCCGATGATCTCCCGTCGATCCCCATCAACGAGAAAGAGGATCGTGTGCCCTCCACTGACCAAAAGCGAAAGATGTCGGCGAGGTGGCAGGGGAGGGGGTGCCGCTGGATATCCCGTGAAGGGCGCCCTGAGATGCGCCTCCAGGTGATTGACGGCGACCAGCTTCTTGCCCCAGACCCAGGCAAGGGTCTTGGCCCCCTGGATGCCGACAAGCAGCGATCCCACGAGTCCGGGCCCGTTGGTGACGGCGATGACATCGATGGCAGACGGGTCTCCCACCGGTTCGATGGCCGCACGGATGACTGGCATGAGTGAGATCAGGTGATGGCGCGAGGCTATTTCGGGGACAACTCCCCCATAGGGCGCGTGTATGGTCTCCTGTGAGGAGACGACGTTGGAGAGGATGAATCGGCCGTCTTCGACGATGGAGGCCGCCGTTTCATCACAGGAGCTTTCAATTCCAAGGACAAGCATGGCCGGATGAGGGGACTATCAGGGTCTGTAGCCCATACGTACCGCAAGCTTCTTGCGCTTGAGGTCGTCGGGTCTGAGTTTGAAATAGGTGGTGAAAGCGGTCTTTCTTTCGACTTTTTTGCCACGCTCGAAGGAGATGAGCGCCAGAATCCACCAGGCTTCGGCTCGGGTGGGATCCAGTTTGAGGGCGGCACGGGCCATCTTTTCGGCGAAGTTGACTTCACCGTCGTAGTCGAAGGCGATGGCAGCAGTCAATTCCAGGGCCCTGGAATCCTGGACGGTGCTTTCCATGACGAGTTTTTTCATCTGGCGGTACACCTGCCGGTTCCTGCGCTTCTTATGCGAGGCATAGAGGGCTTCGATCTGATCGCGCAACTTCTTCTTCAGCGCGATGGTCGGGTCGGGCTTTGGAACCATGGGCGCCGGGGGCTTCATGACCGGGGCCTTCACGGCCATGACGGGCTTCATGACCATGGCAGGGCGCATGACAGGCTCCATCACAGGGGCCATCATCATGGATTTGGCCATGTTCTTTTTCAGTTCGGAGTTTTCATCGCCGGCGCTCGGAGAGGCTCGGAACTTGAAGAACCACAGCGCGAAGGCGGCGGCCAAAAGGAAAACAATGACGACATACTTGCCCTTGCCACCACGTCTGTAGGCCTCGTTGGTGAAGGTCTCCATCTCCATGGTGGCATGGGCTTCCTCAACGGGGACCTCGTCCTCCATGTCCCACGCGTCGTCTTCGTCAGCTTCTTCGTAGTTGTCCCCCTCGTCCTCGTCGTATTCCTCCTCGTGGACGTCATCGCCCCCCTCGTGCTCAAAGCTCTCATAGGCAGCCTTCGCGTCCGTGGAGGAGGGTGAAAGGTAGGGATCCGATTTGGAGATGGTCGCGAGCATCTGCTGATACTTGTCGCTCAG
>QKIM01000095.1 GCA_003249585.1 Deltaproteobacteria bacterium | reverse complement strand
GGGTGCTACCACTGGCTCTCCAGCCGCGGTTACCCCTTTGCAAAGGTTGGGGCGCTGGGGGACCTCGGGGATGGCAACTGGGAGCTGGTCGCGCGTATTCCCGACGCCGATCTCCAGGCCCTCCGGGCGAAGAACAGGATCGTGAAGAAGTGTGAAGAGAAGAAGGACGCCGCCGGTCCTCCACGTGTCTGCACGTTCATCTACCCCTCGATTCTCGTAAAGCCCAGGGAACTCTTCATCTACAACGTCAAATACAAGGACATCAAGGTCCAGGGCGATGATCTCGTCGTCCTCAACGCGCGGGCCAACTTTCCGAAAAAATATCAGGTTTCTCAGAGTTCAGAGATCCCCAGGGGGGCCCTCTCAGAAGGCGGGAGTGTGAAAATGCTCCTCGCCGAGAAACCCCAGCCCGAGTACCGGCTTCCCCTCACACACATCAACAAGTTCAAATTCTATCCCACCACCGAGGTTCCCGATGACGCCTGGATCATCGTCTCGGACGAGCCACCGGGCAAATGGAAGTTCCTGTGGAAGATCCCGGTAGTGCTGGTGCTCTTTGCGCTTATGATTTTCAATTTCAGCACTGTCGTCCGACACTTCATCGGGAAGAAAGCGTGATTTGTTTTTATTCCCGCACATTCCCTGCGGGCGATTTCATGCTATAAAGAACCACGCGAAGGGGATTCCCCCCGCGAGGAGGAACCATGCTGAAGAAATTCTTTTTTTTATCTCTTTCTCTCTTGCTCCTTGGGGTCTCCTGCGATGACGACTCTACAGGCAGCGGCAACGAGATCGTCGAGGGCGGCAGGGTCCCCGATGGATACTCTGGCACCATCACCCGCATTCTCGAGGACAACGTCCACGCGACCAAGCAGAACACCACCTACCAGCTCACCGAGACGGACTTCTCCTATGTCCACATGTATGCCTTCCGGCGGCTGTTCAACCACCTGAACCGGTACGGATATGAACACGACAGGCTGGTTTCGGGGCACCTCACCCCAGAGCTCCTTGCCCAGTACGACATCGTCTTCATCAACCTCATGGACACCGAGAAGCCCGACTTCACCGAAGAGGAGATTTCCGCCGTGGAGGAGTGGGTCTCGGAGGGCGGGGGGCTCTTTCTGATCGCCGACCACACCAACGTGTACCGGCATGCGGAGAAGCTCAATCCGCTGCTGGAGCCATACGGAATCACCATCCGCTACGAGATCGCCGTGGATCAGCCCCCTCATTCGGTCTCTGGTCTCGGCTGGATCCTGGTGACCGATCTGACCGATCATCCCGTCAACGACGGGATCCACGAATACAGCCTCCAGACCGGGGGCCCCATTGACGGTCCCGGCGGGACTGGGTTCACATCGGCCATGGGCTGGGGGGATTTCTGGGACGAGACCATGACCGGGGGCTTCTACGGCAACTGGACCAAGGACGAGGGCGAACAGTCTGGGCCCCAGGCCGTCGTCCAGGCCGTCACCCACGGCCTCGGCAAGGTGTTCATCGCCGGGGATCAGAACATGTTCGGCGACCCCTACCTGTGGTTCATTGACAACGGCGGGCTGGCCCTGAACGCCTTTGAGTGGCTCGCCCACCGGGAGGATGACGATCCGCCGCTGCGGTTCCACAAGGCCGAGGGGCTGAACATCCACATCGACGCACGGGCTGACCAGCTCTCCATGGGCAAGGCGGGGGCGACCAACCACTACACCTTCTATGTGAACATGAACCGCGTGGAGGCGCTCACCACCCATGCCTCACGCTATCCCCTGTACTTCGAGCCCGACGTTTGCATGGTGGTGGAGCCCGCCGCGACCTCCGACGCCACCTTCCTGGCAGAGATGGATCAGGTCCTGGCCGACGGTGGCCAGGCGGTGGTCATCGTCGACCCCAACACCATGAGTACGGCCTCTTCGACCCTGCTGGGCCACTTCGGTGTCGACTATCAACTGGAAGACCTAGACGGCGCATCCGTCGATCTGACCGTGGGCTCCCTCAACGCGCCTGTCCTGGACATGGTCACGACCAATGAGGATCTGCGGGGAGCGCCGCGCACTCTGGAGCGGTGCAGCCCCCTGCAGTGTCCCGGGCATGCGCTGGTGAGCGCACAGGACTCATCGGGGCAGACCTGCGACCTCATCTGCGAGTATCCAGTCTCCTCGGGGCGTCTGGTCCTCGTCTTCACCGGATACCATTTCCGCAACGGTGCCTTGGGGGGCGAGCACGTTGTCCCCTACACGGACCACGACAACGGCATCTTCACCGAAGCGAACTACTTCCTGCAGCTCGGAATGACCGACCTGCTCCTCGACTACTGATCCCCTCCCCCTCTCCACAGTGATTCCAATGGATTGTCTCGGCCAGCTAAAATCGCGGTCTTTGATTGACAAACAACGTGAAATTCATTAGTTTTGCCCCATAAACCCCTGGAGGCTTGCATGAAACACCGCATCTCAACTCTGATCCTGGGCCTGGGCGTCGCGTGTATCGCCCTCTCCCTCCCTCTCCGCGCGCAGGCGCAGGGCGGCCCCATCGACATCCAGATGTTCCGGCCGGCCATGGACACCAAGGGCCACTTCGGTGTCGACTCTTCGCAGGTTCTCGGCCACTTGAAGATCAGCATCGGCTTCGGCGTGACCGGTGCCTTCAACCCGCTCGTCCTCGAGGGGAACGACCGGGAGTTCTCCGTCACTCAGATGATGACCTCCTACGTGCAGTTCACCATGGGTCTGTTCAAGCGCTTCGAGATCGGCGTGGGCATCCCCTTCTCCATCTCCTCCGGGAAGACGACTCCACGCGGCGGTGCGGACTCCGAATGGAACCAGGGCAACAACATCAGCAACATCAACGCTGCCCCCCTGGGATACGACATCGACGGCAAGTTCGGCGCACAGGGCGCCGGCGACGCCTTCGTGAACTTCAAGTGGCGCATCCTGGCCTCGGCCAAGAACCCCGTGGGACTGGCCTTCATGCTCTCCGCCTCTCTCCCCACGGGCAACGCCGATGCCTTCATGGGGACGGGCGGCTACACCATCGCGCCCAAGCTCATCCTGGACAGACGCATCAAGAAGGGCAAGATGCGGCTCTCCGTGAACCTGGGCGCCAGATTCCGCTTCGGCGGCGATGGCGAGCTCCTCGAGAACCCTGGGTGGGCCACGTGCGACACGTACTCCAACCGTAGCGGCGTACCCTGCAGCGGATTCTCCGGCACCCGGGACAACAACGGCACTCAGAACCTCTCCCAGCTCTACGATGTCAACTTCGGCGTCGGCTTCACCATGAAGCTCAGCGAGAAGGTCGACTTCGTCACCGAGGTCTTTGGGTCCTATGAACTCTCCGCGGCGGGCAAGGATCCCACCACCACCAACTCCGTGCTGGGGTCCTATTCCGTCGAATACGCCACCAACACCATGCCCATCGAAGCGCTGGCCGGCCTCAAGCTCTATCTGGCGGCCAACTCCTTCCTGGCCCTGGGCGGCGGTGTAGGCATCACGGGGCTCGCCGGCAACCATGTTGGTGCTCCCGACTTCCGCGCCTTCGCCATGTTCTTCTTCGAGCCCTTCATCGGCGACCGCGACGAGGACGGCTATCCCGACGATGTGGACAAGTGTCCCGACGAGCCCGAGGACTTCGACGGCTTCCAGGACGAGGACGGCTGCCCAGACCCCGACAACGATCAGGACGGCATCCCCGACAAGTTCGACAAATGTCCCAACGAGCCTGAAGACAAAGACGGCTACGAGGACGAGGACGGCTGCCCCGAGGACAACACCTCCGATCGCGACGGTGACGGTATCCCCGATGAGAAGGACCAGTGCCCTGACGATCCCGAGGACAAGGACGGCTTCGAGGATCAGGACGGCTGCCCCGATCCCGACAACGACCAGGACGGTATTCCCGATGTCAAGGACATCTGCCCCGGCACCGACGAGGACAAGAAGGACAACTTCAAGAAGACCAAGGAAGACAAAGACGGCTTCCAGGATGAGGACGGCTGTCCCGATCCCGACAACGACCAGGACGGCATCCCCGACGTCAAGGACAAGTGCCCCAACGAGCCCGAGACCTTCAACGGCTACCAGGACGAGGACGGTTGCCCCGACAAGGGCAAGGTCCGCGTTACGGCCGGCGCCATCGAGATCTACGAGAAGATCTACTTCGCCACGGGCAAGTCGGAGATCCTCCCCAAATCCTACGGTATCCTTGATGCCATCGTGGCGACCCTCAAGGCTCACACCCAGATCCTCAAGCTGGAGATCCAGGGCCACACCGACGACCGCGCCTCGGAGGCATACAACCTCAAGCTCTCCGATGACCGCGCAAACTCCGTGCGGCAGTACCTCATCGACAACGGCATCTCCCCGACCCGTCTGACGGCCAAAGGCTACGGCGAGTCACGTCCCGTGGACAAAAGGAAGACCGCCGAGGCCCGTGCCAAGAACCGGCGCGTCGAGTTCATCATCCTCGAGCGCGGCGCCGGCAAAAAGAAATAAGCTCCCCCCCCCACGTTCAAAGTATGTTCAGCAGGGGCCGCCGCCATACGGCGGTCAGCTGCGCGCGCTGGATGACCGCAACAAGGGCGCTTGAGTCCGTTGTGTCAGGGGAGGCGGGTCAGGGCTTGACGATGAAG
>QKIM01000666.1 GCA_003249585.1 Deltaproteobacteria bacterium | reverse complement strand
CTCGCCCGTGCCCTTCTGCTTGAGGACCTCGATGGCGGCGATGGCGGCCGGCATGGCCTGCTTGTGGATCCGAAGGGGGGTGTTGATGAAGACGATTTTGACATCGTCCTTGTATTTGACCATGACTTCCTTCATGGTCTTTTCGGCGCGCCCGCAGTAGGGGCACTGGAAGTCAGAGAACTCGATGATGGTCACGAGGGGCTCTTTGCCACCTTTGGAGGGCTCTTTGGAGAAGTCGGTGTTCACGTTGTAGACCACGTTGGGATCCACGACCTTGCGCACGCGGGGAGGCTTGTTGCGGGCGTTGTTCCGGGGATTCCGGCGGTTCTTGTCGGGGCCGCTCAGGGCCTGGAGATTCCGCACGCCATTGCGGGTCAGCATGGCATAAGCGCGGGCGCGGGGGATGCGCTGCTTGGCGATGATCTGCAGCTCTTCACGGATCATGGCCTTGAGATCTTCCTCGGTCTTCTTGAGGTCGCGGGTCATGTTGAACTTGCGGCCGTTGACGAGGATGGTGGGGGTGCCGCGGACACCAATGAACCGACCGGCGAGGAGCTGGCTCTTCACCTTGGGCTCGTGGGTCTTCTTGTCCAGAGCGGTCTTCAGCTTGGCAGTATCCATGCCGACTTCGCCAGCCCACTTCACGATGTTCTCGGGATTGATCTGACGGGCGTTGTCGAACATCTTCTTCTTGAGGGCTTCGAATTTACCCTGGGCCATGGCCTCGATACCAGCCTCGGCGGCTTCCTGGGCGCCCTTGTGACGGGCGAGGGGGAAGTTCATGAGGACGAAACGGGCGTCCTTGGGGAAGGCCTTGAGGGTGTTGTCGATGACTTCCGTGGCGCGCTTGCACCAGGGGCATTTGAAGTCTTCAAACACGACGATGGAGACCGGCGCGTCCTTGGGACCGGCGAAGGGAGCATCGGGGGGGATGCGCAGGTTGACGCGCTTGATGGGGCCGGCCTGAGCACCACGGGCGCCTTCGACCTTGCCTGCCATGACCGTCTTGGTTTCGGGGCACTTCGCCGCTTTCCCCTTCTTGCCCAGGGGGAGGAAGAACCCGCCCAGGAGGGCGCCGAGGAAGAAGAAGAAGATAATGATCGGGATGGCGGCCGCTACGGGAAGATTGCTCCCCGTGGTCTCGTCGACCTGCTTCTCGATAAAATCTTCTTCATAGGCTTCTTTCTTTTTTCTTTTTTTCTTTGGGGTGTCGCTAGGACTCATCGTAAAGCTCCTTTCACAGTGCAAATACTCTAACTGTTTGAAACCTTTGCCGAGTGGCGTGGTTTGATTCTTTCGAAAACGCTATATCTTAATCATTTCCTCGCGAACGGCAAGGGTTTTCTGCGTTTCGTGAAACTTCCCATTCCCCGGTTCTATTCCTCCCGCGCAGAAAAAAGATAGTGCTTGCCAGCCATCCCCCCACGGCCTAAAATAAGGGTGTCCGTCTGCGGAGTTTGACAGCCAGGCATATTTTTCCTCCTACGCTATCAACCCCGGGATCCGCCGCTTCCAACCGCCGCGCATGCTCCTCGTTAAAGTGGAGGAGAAGCAGGCCTCGGAATGTGGAGCCCACCTAATGGATGCGGGTTGGGAAGTCCTGACATCGGCTTTCGCGGACGGATTTTTTTACCCTCCCATTTTCTTATATACAATGTTCCATGCCTCTTGACCGGCCTCCCCGGGTGTTTACATTTTCCATAGCCCGATGGAGGTATCACGATGAACACCGACAAACTCACCATCAAGACCGTCGAAGCCATACGGAGCGCCAAGGATCTCGCCTCGGAACTTGGACACCAGGAGGTCTCCCCCGAGCACCTCTTCAGCGCCCTGCTCTCCCAGCGAGAAGAGAGCACCGTCGCGCCCATCCTCGAGAAGATCGGCATCCCGGTTTCGGCCCTGGCGGCAGATGTACAGGCGGTCCTGCAGAAGAAGCCGAGGGTCACGGGCGCAGGGCTCAAGACGTATTTCGGGGCAGGATTCGAGGGGCTGCTGGAGGTTGCCTTCTCCGAGATGATGAGGCTCAAGGACGAGTACGTCTCAACGGAACACCTGCTGCTGGCCTTCCTCACTGTTGGAGGAGAGATCCCCACCTTGCTGGCGGCAGGCGGTGTCACCAGGGAGCGCCTCCTGTCGGCTCTGGCTCAATTGCGAGGCACCGAGCGCGTGACCTCCGAGAACCCGGAACAGAAATTCGACATCCTCAAGAAGTTCACCCGGGATCTGACGGACCTCGCGCGCCGGGGACGTCTCGATCCGGTCATTGGCCGGGCCGACGAGATCCGGCGGGCCCTGCAGATCCTCTCCCGGCGCACCAAGAACAACCCCATCCTCATTGGGGAGCCCGGGGTCGGAAAGACGGCCATCGCCGAGGGCATCGCCCTGCGCATCGCCCAAGGGGACGTCCCGGAATCCATGAAGGAGAAGAGCCTTTTGGCCCTCGATCTGGCCGCTCTCGTCGCCGGCGCCAAGTTCCGCGGGGAGTTCGAAGAGCGACTCAAGGGTGTTCTCACCCGCATCGAGGAGTCCGAGGGCGCGTTCATCCTCTTCATCGACGAGATCCACACACTGGTGGGCGCTGGCGCCGCCGAGGGCTCCATGGACGCGTCGAACATGCTCAAGCCGGCGCTGAGCCGGGGGATGCTCCACTGCGTGGGCGCCACGACCCTCGACGAGTACCGCAAGTACCTGGAGAAGGACAAGGCGCTGGCCCGGCGGTTCCAGCCCCTGCTCATCGAAGAACCGTCCCCCGATGACGCCGCCCACATTCTCCGTGGGCTCAAGGGCAAGTACGAGGCCCACCACGGGATCGCCATCACCGAGGGGGCCCTCATGGCCGCTGTCCGGCTCAGTTCACGGTACATCACCGACCGCCGCCTGCCGGACAAGGCCATCGACCTCATCGACGAGGCGGCCTCCCACCTGAAGATGGAGATGGAGTCCCTCCCGGTGGAGATCGACAACCTTCAGCGCAACATCACGCAACTGGAGATCGAACGGGAGGCCCTGTCCCGCGAGAAGTCCAGGGAGAGCAAGGAACGCAGGGGTGAGGTAGACGCCAGGCTGAAGGAGCTCAAGGGCCAGGTGGAGTCGCAGCTCAAGGATTATCACCGCGAGCGCGACATCCTGGTCCGCCTCAAGGAGATCAAGCAGGAGCTCGACGAGCTCAACACCGAAGCCGAGCTGGCGCAGCGCGACGGGAACCTCCAACGTGCCTCGGAGCTGCTTTACGGCGCGATTCCCTCGGCGAAGAAGGAGAGCGAAGCGCTGGAGGCCGAACTGAAAAGGATTACAACCGAGGGGTCCTATCTCAAGGAGATGGTCACCGCGGAGGATGTGGCGCAGGTTGTGGCCCGCTGGACCGGTATCCCCGTGGACAAGATGCTCGAGGGAGAGAGCGAACGCCTCCTGCACCTCGAGGAGCGAATCCACGAGCGGGTGGTCGGACAGGACGCAGCCGTCGTCAGCGTTGCCAACGCCATCCGACGAGCCCGCGCAGGCCTCAAGGATCCCGCGCGCCCCCTGGGTTCCTTCATCTTCGCCGGTCCCTCGGGCGTCGGCAAGACCGAGGTCGCCCGCACCCTCGCCGAAGTCCTCTTCGACGATGAACGCCATCTGGTCCGGCTGGACATGAGCGAGTACATGGAGAAGCACTCCGTGTCACGGCTCATCGGGGCGCCTCCCGGCTACATCGGGCACGACGACGGGGGACAGCTCACGGAGAGCGTCCGGCGCAGGCCATACAGTGTCGTCCTCTTCGACGAGATCGAGAAGGCGCACCCAGACGTCTTCAACGCCCTGCTGCAGGTCCTGGACGACGGCCGGCTCACCGACGGCAAGGGGCGGGTGGTCGATTTCCGGAACACGGTCCTCATCATGACCACGAACCTGGGCAGTGACTATGAGGTCAAGAGCGCGGCACTCGCCTCCGAGCGGGTCGAGGAGGCGCTCAGGCGCCACTTCAGACCGGAATTCCTCAACCGTGTCGATGACATCATCACCTTCACCACCCTCACCCAGGCGGATCTCGCCGCCATCGTCCGGATCCAGCTGGAGCTGGTCCGCCACCGCCTCGCAGAGCGGGAGATGAGTCTGGAGATCTCCGACGAGGTGGTCGCCCGCATCGCCAGCGAGGGGTTCGAGCCCCTCTTCGGCGCCCGACCCCTGAAGCGGCGGATCCAGACCCGCATCGTGGATCCTGTCTCGGTGGCCATCATTGGCCAGAAGGTCCGGGCGGGAGACACGATCCTGGTCCAGACAGTGGAGGGGCAGGAGGCCTTGCGTATCGAGACGCGTCACCCCTGAGGCTTCACGGGGGAGTGGCCGGCCGGAACCGGACCCCGAGCTCCCGACACAGGAGCTGGGCCACCTGCCTCCCGCTCATGACCGCCGGGGGCAACCCCCCGCCGTTTTCCGCCCACTGCCCCGCCATGTAGAACCGGCTCAACCCGGGCAGCCGCCGCGGGATCTTCATGGTGATGGAGTCCGTGGTCGTGGCCCACCCCATGATGGAACCGCGCAGGTTCCCCGTATATCGACGGAAGGTGAGGGGGGTTGCCACGTCCGAGACCTCAACGGCCCCCGGAAGTTCAGGATACCGTTGCCCCAGCGCCGAGAGGACAGCCTCGAGTATCCT
>QKIM01000286.1 GCA_003249585.1 Deltaproteobacteria bacterium | reverse complement strand
GCGAAGATGACCTTCGAGGCCCGCGCCTTCCCCACGGAAGAGGCGCTGCTGAAGTTTCTTCCCGACACGACCCAGGTGGTTCTCCTCGACGAGACGGGCTCCTCCACGGGAGACTCCCGCGCCTTCGCCGCCTTCATCGAACAGCGCATGATCTACGACGGGCGGGATCTGGCCTTCGTCATCGGCGGCGCCTATGGGCTCACCGATACCCTCCGTCGCCGTGGCGACCACAGCATCTCCCTGTCGCCCCTCACCTTCCCCCACCGCCTCGCCCGCCTCATCATGGTGGAGCAGCTCTACCGCGCCCTCTCCATCATCCACAAGGAACCCTATCATCACTGACCGGTGCGCAAAAAGGGATGTGTCGGCCGTGAAACATGGTATACAGGGGGTATGCGCGCACCATGTTTTCGAATTCTGTGCATCCTGCTGATCGCCTCGGTGGTCCTCGGGACCTCCTGTGACGACGACTCCCTCAGGGAGGGGTACTGCGGAAACGGCATCCTCAACAAGGGCGAGGAGTGTGACGAGGGGATCTCCAACTCAGACCTCGCCGCCGACGCCTGTCGCCGGGACTGCACCCTCCCCAGTTGCGGTGACGGCATCAAGGACTCCGAGGAAGAGTGCGACGGATATCAACTGGACCTCCAGACCTGCTCCCTTCGCGGGTACGACCGCGGCACCCTCTCCTGCGCCAATGACTGCACCTTCGACACGTCCCTGTGCTCAAAGTGCGGAAACTCTCTGGTAGAGGGCGTCGAGGAGTGTGATGGTCCCAACCTCGGCGGAGTCACCTGCACGTGGCTGGGATTCACGGGCGGGACCCTCGCCTGTTACGGGGACTGCACCTTCGACCGGTCACAGTGCGTCGGTGGCTGCGGCAACGGCGTCGAGGAGGAGGGCGAGGCCTGCGACGGAGATGATGTGGGCACCGACTGCGCCTCCGAGGGGTTCGAGGGTGGGACCATCGGGTGTCTCGACGACTGTGTGCTCGATCTCTCCGGGTGTGTCGGCGGGTGCGGCAACGGCGTGATCGATGCGGGAGAGACCTGTGACGACGGAAACCGCGATCCCGGTGACGGGTGTGCCCAGTGCCGGATGCCTTCGGGAAGCTACAGCGTCCTGCTGGAGATCTCCGTGCCCTATACCCCCTCGGCGCTCGATGTGGGGGACTATGACGGGGACGGGCTGGGTGACCTCATTTTGGGTACCGTCTCCGAGGATCTCTCCGGCGGAGGCATGACCCTCTACCTCTCCTCCCAGGACCATGCGCCGCTCAACGTGGCGACGGGCGCCATGGTGACCGTACGCTCGGCCCAGGTCGACCCCGGGGCGCTGCCTCGGCTGCTCGGGGTCTCCGTCTCCTCCGACGGGACGGCCACCTGGCACTATTTTCAAGACTGGCAGAGCACCAAGGCCATCGTCACCTATACGGACCGTCCCCGGGGCATGGTGGTGGCGGATGTGGACGGGCTCCCCGGCGAGGAGCTGTTCTTTGTGGGGTGGCCCTCCCAGTCTCTGGTCCGGTTCTCTTTCGACGGAGGCCTCTTTACGCCCCTTCTGGGCATCGGAGGGAACCCCGGTGATCTGGCCGTGGTGGACTTCAACGGCGATGGCGTGAAGGACTTCCTGGCCGTCCGGGCGGCCTCCCAGCTCATCGCCATGATCCTGGGGCTGGGAGAGCAGACCTACGCCTACAGCAGCGCTAGGTACGTGGGGGGGCGTCCCTCGGATCTGGCCGTCGCCGACCTCAACGGTGACGGGTACTCCGATATCCTGGTGACCGATCCCACCAACCCGCTCATATACCTCTTCAAGGGCGGCTCCGGCGGACTCTCCTATTCCTATTATCTGGATCTCCCCGCCAACCCCCACCGCATCGCCGTGGCCAATCTCAACCATGACGCCGTCCCCGACCTGCTGATCAGTTTCCCCGAGGCTGGCCAGGTGGTCCTCTACGAGGCCTCCGGTGATTTCAGTTACTCGGTGGGGTTCACGTATTCCGGGTGTCACATCCCCATCGCTCTGCGCGTGGCTGATATGGACGGAGACGGGCTGAACGATCTGGTGATCGCCTGCACGGGGGAGAAAAAAGTCGTTGTGCTCCGGGCTGATCCCATGTAGATCTCTTGACGCTGCGGAGGTCCGCTGGTTCCTCCCCTCCTTTTCCCATGCGCCATTCCCTCTTCGCTCCCTCTTCGCTCATTATCGCCTGTGCCGGCCTGATCTGGCTTTTCCCCGCGTGTTCCGAGAAGTCCCCAGTGCCCCAGGTCCTCGCGTCGGCTGATCTGTCTCTGGACCGTGACCGGATAGGGAAGGTGGTCTCGGGAGATCTCGTGGTCTCCGCGGCTCCCGCCGAGGGGTTCGGCATTCCCCGCAGGATCCTCTCAGGATCTCCTGTGCCGCTGGTGTGGCCGTACGATGACGTAGAGATCACCTCGCCTTACGGTTTCCGGCTTCACCCGGTGCTCAAGACCGTGAAATACCACCGGGGACTGGATTTTGCGCGTGCATTGGGGACAGAGGTCTACGCCATCGGTGAGGGGAGGGTTGTCAAATGTGTCTTTCATGCCGCTTTTGGCAACATGGTGGAAGTCGACCATGGGAACGGGCTCATCTCCCAGTACGCCCATCTCTCGGAGATCCTCGTGACGCCCGATGATCTGGTGATGCCGGGGACGCTCATCGGACTCACGGGCTCCACGGGCCGCAGCACGGGTGCTCACCTGCATCTGGGAATCATCGCCGGAGGGCACAGCGTGGATCCCTTCTACTTCCTGGCCCGCTCCTGGAGCCGGCAGGAGCTGGCTGTGAACAGGATCCCCTGGGTCTTCGGGTGGAAGAAAAAAGCGCCGGCTCCAGGGGCAGGATTTCCAACAAAAGCGCACAGGCGATAAATACTTCTTGTAGAAAAGCGGAATATTTGGTATTGCGCCGATCGTAAATGGTTACTTTGAAAAGTGAGCATGAACATGTTCACTTTTTTTTTGCCCAAAAATTATGACATCAATCCCGGTCCTCGACACAATCTCCTCTATCATTCAAGAAGTTGTGGAGAGTAGCGGGTATCGGCTCTGGGGTCTTGAGTGGACAACGGAGTCCGGCAGCAGGACGCTGCGGGTGTACATGGAGGGTGAGAGCGGCGTGACCATTGACGCCTGCGCCACCGTGAGCAGGCTCCTGGGCCCTCGGCTCGACGTCGAAGATGTCATCTCCGGCGCCTACAGGCTTGAGGTCTCCTCCCCCGGCCTTGAACGGCCCCTTTTCACACAGGAACAGTTCAGACAGTATGTGGGGAGCAAGGTGAGGGTCCGACTGGAGAAGCCGCTCGAGAAAGGGATCCGGAGACTGACGGGTGAGCTGTCGATCTCCGAGACGGGTGAGTTGATCATCACCACGGAGCTTGGCCCCGTCACCGTTCCCTTTGAGAACGTCAAGAAGGCCAACCTGGTCTATGAATTTTAATGGAGCGATAGTTACTATCCTCTTGAGATTGGAGGTTGCTCGATGCAATTGAACCTGGACAAGATCCTCGAGCAGGTGAGCAGAGACAAGAACATTGAGAAGGAGATTCTCATCGACACCCTGGAGCAGGCCATGCTCTCCGCCGCCCGGCGGGTCTTCGGCAACGAGAGGGTCATGGAGACCCGATACAATGAGGAGACCGGCACCGTCGACCTCTTCCTCATCCTTGTGGTCGTCGAAGAGGGGGCCGTACCCGGCGTCAGTTGCTCCCTCGAGGAGGCCAACGCTCATGGCCTCGAGGCGGAGATCGGTGACGAGATCCTCTTCCAGATCTTTTATCACCCCGATGACGAGGAACGGGCCAATGAACAGGATCGTATCTACGGCGATCTCCTCAACCTCAAGATGTATCGCCGCACCTTCGGCCGCATCGCCGCCCAGACCGCCAAGCAGGTCATCATCAAGCGCGTGCGGCAGGCGGAACGCGAGACCATCTTCCGAGAGTTCAAGGATCGTGTCGGCGACGTGATCAACGGCATCGTGCGCCGCTTCGAGCGGGGCAACATCATCATCGACATCGGCAAGACCGAGGCCGTGCTGCCCCAGAAGGAGCAGGTGGCCAGCGAGTCCTACCGCCCCGGTGACCGGATCATCGCCTACGTCAAAGAAGTGAACAGCGATGCCCGCGGGCCGCAGATCATCTTCTCCCGCCGCGAGGAGGGGCTGGTGCGCAAGATCTTCGAGCAGGAGGTCCCCGAGATCTACCAGGGACTGGTGGTCATCGAGGCCATCTCCCGCGAGCCCGGATCCAGGACCAAGATCGCCGTCTCCTCAAGGGACCGCGACGTGGATCCCGTGGGCGCCTGCGTCGGTCTCAAGGGCGGCCGCGTCCAGAACATCAAGAACCAGCTCAAGGGTGAGAAGATCGACATCGTCCCCTTCGACACGGATCCTGCGCGGTTTGTGTGCAACGCCATCGCACCCTCTCAGGTCTCCCGGGTCATCGTGGACGCCGCCTCGCACACCATGGAGCTTATCATCCCCGACGAGCAGCTCTCCCTGGCCATCGGCAAGCGCGGGCAGAACGTCCGTCTGGCGAGCCAGCTCACCGGATGGAAGATCGATATCTACTCCGAGTCCAAGGTCATCGAGCTGGAGAACCAGGTGAAGGAGTCCATCGCCTCC
>QKIM01000561.1 GCA_003249585.1 Deltaproteobacteria bacterium | reverse complement strand
GAGGCGGGGATACGCCACCTGCCCATGCGGCTCGAGGAGATCAGTTCCGGAACCTGAGCGCGAGGCCGCCCATCAGCAGCATGAAGAGAAGGGGCCAGGGGAGGTCTCCGGTGTGCTGGGCTGCGCGACAGGCGCACGAGTACGTGGTGCTGCATCCGGGGGTGTCACCGGTGCCGGAGTCAGGTCCGGAGTCGGCCCCCGAGTCGGTCCCCGAGTCGGTCCCCGAATCGATGCCACCGTCGGGGATCACGTCAGAGATGCAGCTGCCCGCAGCGCAGCCGTTTTCACAGGTGTTGCCGCACTCCCCGCAGTTGAGCGGGTCCGTCTCGGTGTCCTTGCACCCCGACGGGCACATGGACCAGCCGTTGTCGCAGACGCAGGTGCCTTCGGAGCAACTGGAATTCTGGGGACAGGCCGCCTGGGGATTGTCCTGGGTGAAGTCCATGTCCACGGTGTAGAGGCCCTCGAGCTCAACCGGGGAGTCCACGTAGGTGTCGACCACTACGAAGTAGCGGCCCGGATCGATGTGTGTAGACAGGTCGATGTGGGCGCGGTCGATACATGCCTCCTCGGAGAGCGCCGAGAGGAGATGCAGGTCGGGATCCACGGTGGGTTCGTCGTTGACGTGGGCCGTGAAGGTTCCGGCGAAGCAGACGTCGAACCGGTAGACGAACTCTCTTCCGTATTCTGGAATGGTGTCGTTGCAGCTGTAGTAGTTGAAATATCGGAACCCCTCCTGAGAGGTGTCCCTGGAATCGGAGTACGGGAAGGAGGGGATGGGGATGGGGGTGTCCACATACCCCGGGTCGAAGATAGTCGGGGCGGTGAAATACTCCTCGATAAGATCCCACAGCTCACTGTGTCCGTTGTCGTAGCCAAGGGCCCAGTACCCGACACCGCCGATTTTCTGCTCGATGGCCAGCTGGTACTTGCAGGCGAGGCTCTCGGCATCGTCGTACCACGCCTGGTGGGTGGTGCCGCTCTCATCCCAGATGAGGACGGGATTGCAGATGGAGTCGTCCCAGTAGCGGGTCTTGCCCTCGGAGATGAGCGTCTGCGCCGCGCTGTAGGTGACGGAGCCGATGTGGCTGATGGCCTGGACGGGCCAGGAGGTGGACCCTGTCGTCCACTCGCGGCCATAATAGGGGAGCCCCGCGATGATTTTATGGCGGTAGTCTTCTCCGACGGCGTCGGCAATGGCGGCGATGGACCTGAGGAGGGAGAGGGAGCCCGCCGAGGCCCAACTCTGTGATACACGGAACTTCCCCACGGGGCCGGCGTAGGTGGAGCCGCTCCAGTGGTAGCCGTAGGCCATGACGAAGTAGTAGTCGAGGATGTCGAAGATGGCGGGGAAATCCAGCCCGTCGGAGACCGAGGTGGGGCCGGCGAAGGAGATGGTGGCGGCGGTGTGCCCCCGCGCGTCGAGTTGACTGCGCAGGCGCTGCAGAAAGAGGACGAAGGTGGACCTGGCTCCCGAGGGGACGAATTCGAAGTCGATGTTGATCCCATCGGCTCCTCCGGCCTCCATCTGGTCGATCATGTTGTCCACCAGCGTGTTCCGCTGCTGCTCGACGGAGAGCAGGGATTCGATGTCGGTGCTCCCAAAGAGCGTGAAGACCAGCTCAACATGTACGCCCGCCGCGTGGGCGGTCTGGACGGTCGCAGTGTCCGGCCAGCCCCGCAGGTTTCCAAGGGTGCCATCGGCGTTGACCTCCACGGAGAACCACCCCAGATGGGTGAGATCCTGCCAGCGGAAGGACGAGGTGTCCGAAATCCAGTAGGGCAGATATCCGTACACGATGTGGGTCAAGGACCTGAGCGAAGGATCCGGAGGGGTGGCATGGTTCCGAGGCACGGGCCCGAAGTCGCGATGGAGGGCGTCATCGGCCTGGTGGACCGAGAGCGGGGGCGGCGCGGGAATGGCGAGGGTCAGGGAGAGGATGAGGGCTGTGATCATGGGGAGACTCCTCCGGTTGGGAGGATAGTATCCCCCTTCGGGGCCCCGGGCAACTGGAATTGGTTCAGATGGGTTGTCGCGGGACGTTTGACCTTTTGGGGACCTTGGGCTAAGGGAGGGGACATGCTGACCCCCTATTTCTTCATCATTGTCGCTGCTGTCATAGGTTCTTTGCTTGTGCAGACCGTGGCCGCCCTGCTCAATCTGCGCGCGATGGCAACGCCGCTTCCCCCGTCCCTGGAGGGGATCTATAACGACGGGACGTGGGTGAAATCCAGGGATTACCTGAAGACGCGGACCCGGTTCGGGATCGTGGTGGGGATTTTACGGCTTGGCGTGTTGCTGGCGTTCTGGTTCGCCGGTGGCTTCGGCAGGCTGGATCTCTTCGTCCGGGGTTTGGGATTCGGTCCTCTGGTCACTGGCCTTGTTTTCCTCGGCGGGCTCTATTTTACGGTGTCCATCCTGTCCTTGCCCGTGAGCATCTACAGTACCTTCGTCATCGAAGAACGCTATGGGTTCAACAGGACCTCTCGGGCCACCTTCGCCGCGGATCGTCTCAAGGGGCTGCTTCTCGGAACGATCCTCGGAGGGATCCTGCTGACGGGGCTGCTGTGGTTCTTCGGGAGCTTTCCCCGGCACGGCTGGCTTTTTGCCTGGGGGGGCATCACCCTCTTCGGGCTGGGGCTGCAGTTTCTCGCCCCCGCGTTCATCTTGCCCCTCTTCAACACCTTCACCCCTCTGCCTGACGGAGAGCTCCGGGAGGCCATCACCGATCTCGCGCGCCGGACGCGGTTTCCGCTGGGCGGCGTCTTCGTCATCGACGGCTCGAGGCGGTCGAGCAAAGCCAACGCATTCTTTACCGGATTTGGGCGTACACGGCGTATCGCCCTCTTCGACACTCTCATCGAGGAACACGACACCGGTGAACTCACGGCCATCCTCGCCCATGAAATCGGTCACTGGAAGCGGGGACACATCCTCAAGGGGCTGCTCCTCTCGACGATGGAGACGGGGATCTACCTGTGGCTGCTCTCGCAGTTCCTCTTCTCGTCTGAGCTTGCCTCGGCCTTCGCCGTGGACCGGCCTTCGGTCCATACCGCGCTCGTCTTCTTCGGGCTCCTCTACGCCCCCGTATCGCTGGTGCTCTCCGTCATCCAGAACGCCTGGTCAAGACGCAATGAATTTGAGGCTGACCGTTTCGCAGTAGAGCGTACCGGGGACCATCGTCCCCTGGTGCGGGCGCTGAAGCGGCTGGCCGCCAAGAACCTCTCCAATCTCACCCCTCATCCTCTCATGGTGCTGCTGGAATACAGCCATCCTCCACTTGACCGCCGGATTCGTGCCATGGAGCGGGTGCTCCCCTCCTCGCGGTCTGGAACGGGACCCGAGGCCCCCTGAGTCGTCTCAGCGGGGGGGAGTGAAGGTCGCGGAGAGGGGGAGGTGGTCGGACTCGGCCAGGGCGCTGCGATCCACACGGCCGTCGCGCAGGGCCAGGTCGGGGGAGTAGAAGATGAAATCGATGGTGCGATCCGGTGCCTTGACCGAGGGATCGTTGGGAAAGTGGGTGTAGAAGCTTTGGTGTTCGGGGCCGTCTGCCTGCTCCACGGAGGGAAAGCTGCGATACCGCTCCGTGAGCACCTTCAGTTCGCTCACAGGCTTGAAATAGGCACGCTGTTTAGGGGGAAGCCGTCCGTAGGAGGTGCCCGGCATAAGCAGGTTGAAGTCTCCGGCCAGGATCCACGGCTCGCCGGCCGTGGTGCGTGCGTCCAGGAGCGCGCGCAGATAGGCAACCTGGCGTTCCATGGTGTCCGTCCCCTGGGCGAAGGCATCGAGGTGGGTGTTGAGGACCGTGAGGGAGCCCCTGCCGTCGGCAAAGGGGAGGGTCACCTCGAGAATGGCCCGCTTGATGTTGAACTGCTGCACCGCCCATCCGCCGGGCATGAGGGGCAGTGCGTGCCTGAGCGCACCAGCGATACGGTATTTGGAGAGGACGACGAGCTTCATGCCCACGGAGCCCATAATCTGGGGGTGTGGGACGAAGACTGCTTTCCAGTAATAGGCGCTTGTCGAACTGGCATAGGCAGGCCCGAGGAGCTCCAGGAGCGCTGCCCGTTGATCCATGTGGTCTGTCCGCGCGGCACCGACGTCAACCTCCTGCAGGAGGACGATGTCGGGGTTTTCTCGGGTGATGCGGGCGGCGACCTGGCGAAGGGTCAGGGCGATGTCTTCGGTGGAGGGGCGCTTGTCAGGGCCCGAGCCGTCCAGGAGATCGTAGAAGAACACGTAGTTCTTCCCCGCCATGTACTGAACATTCCAGCTCATGATCTTCAGCGGCCGATCTCTCGGGAGAAGGGGGGCCTTCTCTCCCCTGATGGCCACGGGGACCAGCGGAGCCGGGTGCCAGGTGAGCAGCCATGTCCCGAACGCAGCCGTGGCAGCGATGAGCAGCAGTGACAGGATGAGCCACTGGAGTATCTTGAACACTGTGAGCATTGCGTGGTTCTCTCCGTTTGGGAACTATAGGTCCCGTGGCGCGGGGGAACAAGGGGAATCGCTTCATCCCGTGAAGAAAAGATGGAATGAGATCCATTGAGTTACCAAAGGAACGTGCTATAATGATGTGCCCCTGTGGACCCGAAGTGTGAAAACACCCCATGAAGGAGAGTTGTATGCGTTTGAAATTACTGTTATTTTCCGTGGTC
>QKIM01000586.1 GCA_003249585.1 Deltaproteobacteria bacterium | reverse complement strand
CGACGTCGTGCACGGCCCAGACTCGGCGGGTCCTGATCTGTCCCGTCTCCTTGTCTACGGCCACGTGGACCACGTGGCCCCCGAAGGCATAGAAGGGGTAGGCCTGTCCCTGCCCCGTGTCGGGATCGTAGATCCGGGACTCGGAGCGGTACCAGCCCACGGCGGCGGGGTTCAGGCGGTCGCCATACAGGCGCGCCACAACCTTGTCGAAGGAGATGGTCTTGTCGGTGTCCCGGTGCGAGTAGACGCCCATCTCGATGGAGAGTCCCTCGGGATCCTTGACCTCCAGAAGCTCCAGGGCGATGGGGTGCAGCCGCTCGTTGATCTGGCGGACCGCGTCGATGACGGCCCTGCCGCCGCTCATGGTGGCACGGGAGGCGACGGTGGGACCAGAATCCGGGACCATGGCCGTGTCGGTCTCGGTGATGCGGATACGATCCTCGCGGATCCCCAGCGCGGCGGCGCAGATGGTTCGCATGGCGGCCTGTGCCCCCTGGCCCATGTCGGTGATGCCCACGGCGAGGCTCACCGAGCCGTCGTTGAGCACGATGAGATAGGCGGCTCCCCGATCCAGCCGGTGTCCGCCCCAGTGGAGGTTCACCCCGTAGATCATGGTCCCGATGCCGACGCCTTCGAGGGTGTTCGGATCCGAGGGTGTCTTCGCCCGCTCGCGCAGCGCTGACCAGTCGCACAGTTTCTCCATGCGGTCGAGCAGCTCGCCGTAGAGGTGGGGCTGGGCCAGCACCTCGCCAGAGGCGAAGTGGGGGGTGCTGTCGCACACGCCATTGAGCCGGCGGATCTCCAGGGGATCAAGACCCGTGAGCGCCGCCAGGCGGTCCATCTGCCCTTCGGAGGCGGCGCTGACCTGGGGCGCGCCGAATCCGCGGTAGGGACCCCCGAAGAGGTTGTTGGTGTAGAGCACCTTGGTGGTCACCTCGATATTGGGGACGGCGTAGGGCCCCACCGAGGAGATGTTGGCGCGTTCCGCCACCACTGTGGAGAGTCCCGCGTAGGCACCGGCGTCCACGAGGATCTCCAGTTTCACGCCGAGGACCTTCCCTGTCTTCTCGGCGAAGAGCTTGTGCCGGATGACCATGCTGTGCCGCTTGGTGCTTACCTGCATGTCGAAATCACGGGGGAAGGTGATCTGAACGGGGCGGCCCGTGGCTCTGGCGAGGGCGACGGCGCACATGGCGGGCTCATCGGGGTAGTCCTCCTTGCCGCCGAAGGCGCCACCTGTGACGGTCTGGATGACGCGGACCTGGTTGTGGGCGCAGCGGAGCATTTTGGCGACCCGGCCGCGGACGTAGAAGGGACACTGGGTGGAGGAGTACACCTCCCAGGAGCCGTCGGGATGCGGGACCGCGGTTGTCCCGTGGGTCTCCAGGTAGGCGTGCTCCTGACCGCCGATGACGAACTCTTCATCGAGAACGATGTCGGCGTCGACGACGCCGGGTCCGAAGGCTCCGCGACGTACGAAGAATTCCTTGAAGAGGTTGCCCTCGGCGTGGACCTGGGGTGCGTCGGTATCGAGGGCGTTGCGCACGTCGTACAGGCCCGGGGTCTCTTCGATGTCGAAGCGCACGGTCCGGGCCGCTTTTTTGGCGATGCGAAGAGAATCGGCGGCGATGAGGACCAACCGGTCGCCGACCATCCTGACCTGCTCGGAGCACAGGAGCTCCTGGTCGTCGAAGATCAGGCCGATGCGGTTGTCCACGGTGAGATCCGCGTGGGTCAGCACGGCGCGCACTCCGGGCATGGCCCTGGCTGCGGAGACGTCGATGGAGAGGATGCGCCCCGAGGCGAGGGGGGAGCCGACCACCACGCCGTGAAGCATTCCGGGGAAGACCCGGTCAGGGAGATAGAGGGCACGACCCGTGGCCTTGGCCACGGCGTCTGGTCTTGGAAGTCCTTGATCCAGTCCGGATTTTTTCATTCTTGTACCTCCCCGTTACGTTCCATGGCGAGCTTCACGGCGTCGATGATCTTGATGTACCCCGTGCATCGGCACAGGTTGCCGGAGATGGCCTCCCGGATGGTCTCTTCAGAGGGCTCGGCGGCGTTGTCCACGAGCGCCTGGGCGCTCATCTCGAAGCCGGGGATGCAGAACCCGCACTGGACGGCGCCGGCGTCCACGAAGGCCTGCTGAACGAGCCCCGGCGTGCCGTCGGCGGCCGTGAGCCCCTCGATGGTCGTGACCGTACGTCCGGCGGCGTTCCCGGCAAGCATCATACAGGCGTTGACGGGATCTCCGTCCACGAGGACGGTACACGCGCCGCACTCTCCCTCTCCGCAGCCGTTTTTGGTCCCGGTGAACCCGAGGTGGTCACGGACCATGTCCAGAAGGCGCACGGACTGGTCACCGGTGTAGGTGACGTCTGCCCCGTTGAGGGTGAAGGTGATGGCGCCCTCTTCGTGGCAGGGCGGTGCGGGGATGGGAGCCACGGGTTCGCCCGTGAGCCCGCGTCCGCGTCCGTCGGCAAAGTCCGTGAGGTGACGCCGCGCCAGGATGGATGCGATGTTGCGCCGATAGGCCGCGCTGCCGCGCTGATCGTCGATGGGGGTGACGGAGCGGCCCACGACGGCGGCGATCTCGGTGGCCAGGGCTGTGTCGAGCACGCGCCCACGGATCTGTGCCTCGGCGTCCCGGACCCGGTAGGGAACCGGTGCCACGCTGGCCACGCCGAAGCGTGCCTCGATGACCTTGTCCTGGGCGTCCAGAAAGGTGCGCCCGGCGAAGGCCACCACGGAGATGACCTGGGCGAGGCGGTTGCCGTGCTTGAACCAGTGGGCCACCTCGCGCACGGTGCCTTCCGGTTGTGCGCGGGGGATGTGTATCTCCGTGAGGAGCTCGCCGGGAAGGAGAGCCGACCTGCCGGGGCCGTGGAAGAAGTCGGCGAAGGGGATGAGCCGGGTTCCCGCGGGTCCCGTGACCGAGAAGAGCGGGTCGTGGACGGAAAGGCCGCAGACACCGTCGGCCGCTGGAGAGGCGTTGACGATATTGCCGCCGATGGTCGCACGGTTGCGGATCTGCGGTGCCGCGACGTCCCGCGCGGCCAGGGCCAGGACCGGCAGGTGTTCCGTGATCAGCGGGTGTCTGGCCAGGGTGGCCATGGTGACGCCCGCGCCGATGACGATATCCGTGTCGGTCAGGTTGATGTGGTTGAGGGCAAGGTAGGAGATGTCCACGAAATCCTCGCACTCCACCAGTCCCTTTTCCATCCGGACCACAAGGTCCGTACCGCCCGAGATGACTCGGACGTCCGGTTTTTGGAGCAGTTCCACGGCTCTGGCAACCGTTCGGGGTCGATAGTAGGTCATGTGTTGCCTCCTTTTGAGGGGGATGTTAGGTCAATTTGCGAATTACTTCAATAATCTTTTAATGAAATCAATAAAATAAATCAGAGATTCTCAATTTTAAAAAAAATTTTTGGCTTGCCCTTGACCGTAAAACGATGATGTTTAAATTGCCTGTAGAGAACGTTACAGCGCTGATTTAATTACTTATTCATTTATTTTGACCAGTAATTGGGAGGTAGTACCATGTTTGGATATTCCTATGCTCTTCACGACCCCTTCTTCAACCAGCTCCGCCGACGCATGATGGATCTCTTCGACGAGAGCGCCCCCACCCATCTCTCCACCTGGCCCCCGGCGAACCTGTACGACAACGGGGAGGCCCTGGTGCTCCAGATGGAGGTCCCCGGCCTGACCGAGGAGGATCTCAACATCTCCATCGTCCAGGACGTGCTCACCCTCTCCGGCGAGCGTAAAAACAGGCTCCCCGAAGGTGTGCACCTTCACCGCCGGGAACGGCCCGTCTCCCGCTTCTCCCGCAGCTTCACCCTCCCCTACCGGGTGAACACCGAGAAGGTGGAGGCTGATCTGGCGAACGGGCTCCTGACGGTGATGCTCCCCAAGCACCCCGAGGAGCAGCCCCGGAAGATCCAGATCGGCGCCGGAAAAAAGTAGGGATGTGGACCCGACTCAAGACCCTGTGGAGGTGATGACATGGAAAAAACGATGCAGAAAAATGAAACAACCGAAAAAATGGAATCCGCGCCTGCGGTGGCCCCCTACATGGACATCTACGAGTCTCCCGAAGAGATCGTGATGGTGGCTGATCTGCCCGGTGTGCGGCCCGATGACCTGGAGCTCAGGTTCGAGAACAACGAGATCAGCATCAAGGGCGTGCCCGCCCCCGTGGAGACCACGTGGAAGCCGAGGTTCAGAGAGATCGGCAGCTTCCGATACGAGCGGGCCTTCAAGCTCCCCTCGGGGCTGGATATCTCAAAAATAAAGGCCGACTTCGATGCCGGCGTGCTGACGGTGGTGATGCCCAAGAGCGAGAGCGAGAAACCGCACACCATCAAGATCCACCGCCGCTGACGGACCGGCGGGGCGGTCGTCACCCCGCCGCCACACCCGTCTCCGATGGGGTGAACCCTCAGTCTCTTTTGAGGATGCCGTAGAGGAGCAGATCGGTGGTGGACTCGATGCGCCGCTCGAGGAACCCCTCCTCGTCTACATCCTCCAGCAGGAGACCCTCGGCTATGGGTTTCGCGATGTAGTAGATGAGGGTCATGCCGATGAGGTTGATCTTGAGCTGCTGCAGGTCAACCTCCCGGAACAGATCGTCGGCCTTTCCCAGATCGAAGATG
>QKIM01000308.1 GCA_003249585.1 Deltaproteobacteria bacterium | reverse complement strand
CCAGGAGGATCGGGGATGTATTCCTCACGCACATCGGGCGGCTGGGGTGCGCTGTTGACGAAGTTGGTCTCCTGAGAGTAGTCGTACTGGGGAGTTGTGTCCTGTTGTGGCTGATCCTGCTGCACGCTGACAGTGGCGGGCTGAGCCTGGACCGTCACGGCGGGTTGCTGGTAGGGCTGCCCCACATAGCATGCCGATAATCCGGAGAATGCGAGGGCGAGCGTGATGAGAGAGAGTCTGAAAATGGTTCGCATGGAACACCTCTTGGTTGAAGAACACAGAAAGACTGAATAGCGCAGCTTTCATTCAATTGCCCACTCATTTTTCCGTATTTTTCTCGTTCGAGGGAGGCGACGGGCAGCGTCGCGATGCGGGGGATGAGATCCGCCGAGCCCCCAGAGACTCCCTGGTCGGTCTACTCTTCGCAGCCAGAGGTGTCCAGCGTGCAGTCGGCGCGACAGCCGAGGGTCCCACCGGAGTAGCCTTGGCTTTGGCAGGATGCCCCGTCGAGGTTGGCCCCATCGCATTCCTCGTGGGCTGCCTGTATGGTGCCATCCCCGCATTTTCCGTTCTCCAGACAGGAAGTCAGGGAGACCGTGCAGTCGCTGTTGCACAAGAGCTCACCACCATAGAATCCGAAGGCACCGCACGAGAGATCCCCGTAGTCCGCGCCATCACATTCCTCATTCAGTGTCCGGATCCCGTCGCCACAAATGCTTTCGATATCTGAACAATTCGAGACGTCGATTTTGCACATTCCCGTACACAGGAGCTGGCCCTCGCCATAGCCGAGCTTCGCGCAGGAGACTCCATCGGGGAGGGTGCCGTCACACATCTCGCCGACATCGAGGACTCCGTCGCCGCAGGTGGGGATGATGCCGATGCAGTTGCGGACATCGAGGGTACAGCGGTCGGTGCAGGAGAGGTCTCCTCCCTCATACCCGAAGAGCTCACAGGAGAGTCCTCCGAAGGTGGTGGTGTCGCACTCTTCGCCCGGTTCGATGAGGAGATTGCCGCAGGTGATTTCGGTGATGACGACTGTGTCTTCGGCGCAGGACGACAGTCCAAGGAGTGCCGCAAGGAGGATGGCTTGTGTTCGCATGTGACGCTCCAGTTTCGTTTACAGCGGTGCCGTGATGGAGACGGGGGTGGGGGCGTTCATCACGGTCCCGTTGCCCAGCTGCCCCATTTCGTTGCTTCCCCAGCAGTATCCATCACCCAGGGTGTCGAGGGCGCAGGTGTGGTCGAAGCCGCAGGAGAGGTCTACAAACCGTGTCGAGTTCGCCGTGACGGGGACCGGGGTGAAGGCGTTTCCCGCCAGTCCGCTGCCGACCTGTCCAGATTCGTTGAGGCCCCAGCACCACGCGCTGCCCTCATCATTGAGAACGCAGGCGTGGCGCCTGCCCACGCTGAGCTTCACTACGACCATCCCCTCGGGAAGATCGACGAGGATCGGAGCCGAAGAGGAGGGGATCGTCTCCGAGCAGCCCAGCTGGCCTTCGGTGTTGTCGCCCCAGCACCACACCCTCCCCGTGAAGTCGAGGGCGCAGGTGGAGGTGACCCCGGGTCGAATGTCCGTGAAGACGACACCGGCGGGCACGGCGACTGCCTCGGGAAAGAGGACGCTGTCGTAGCGTCCATTGCCCAGCTGGCCCAGGTTTCCGTATCCCCAGCACCAGGCTCCGGAGGTGTCGAGGCCACAGGTGTGGTTGTACCCGATCCCGAGCCTGCTGAAGGTGTTCAGGGAGATGAGCCGCGGGGCGCTCTCGTCGTCGGTGGTCCCGGTACCAAGCTTCCCGCTGAGGTTGGAGCCCCAGCAGGACACCTGCCCGACCATACTGAGGGCGCAGCTGTATTCAGCGCCCGCGGCGACGGTCTCGACGAGGTTTCCGGTAAAGGTCGCCGGGGGCGTCGGTACCGAGATCTCAGGGACGCCACCCACCGAGGCCTCCTGATAGGCGTTGCTGCCCCAGCAGTAGGCGTTGTGGTTTTCTCCCATGGCGCAGATGTGCCGGTAGGTACCGGACATTTCGCTGAAGGTGACGTCCGTGGGCATGTTGACACGTGTGGGGATGGTGTTGGCCCCAAAGGTGGCGTTGCCGGTCTGCCCCTCGGCGCCATCTCCCCAGCACCAGGCACGCCCCTCGCGGGAGAGGATGCACGAGAACTGTTTGGCGGCGACGATCTGCCTGTGCCTGCGACAGCCCGTCGTGTCGAGGGTGCACATGGCGGTGCAGGCCAGCGTCCCGTCGGGCAGCCCCAGAAGGCTGCAGGAGCTGCCCGCGAGGTTGTCGCCGTCGCACTCCTCGCCCGAATCGATGTCGCCGTTGCCGCACCCCTCGGGAGGCGAGTCGCAGGCATCGGTGGCGATTTTGCAGTCTTCACACCGGAGTGTTCCCCCGACAAAGCCGTAGCTCTCGCAGGTCGCGCCGCCGGTGGAGCCGTCACAGTTCTCCCCCATCTGAACGATGGAGTCACCGCAGGTGTCGAGCACACCCTGGCACGCGGAGACATCGTAGGTGCATCCGGGGGTGCAGGCGAGATCGCCGCTCTCGTACCCGAGGAGCGCGCAGGTCATGACTCCGAAGTTGCTCCCGTCGCACTGTTCTCCGGGGTTGATGTTGCCGTCGCCACAGTTCTCGGGGACGCCCTCACAGGCGGACTGGTCCAGCGTGCAGTCGCTGGCGCAGCGGAGCGTCCCGCCCGGAAATCCCAGGGACTGGCAGGAGGCGTAGGCCAGATTGTCGCCGTCGCACTGTTCACCGGGGTCGATGATGGTGTCGCCGCATGGGGTGGAGGTACTGTCGCAGGCCGTGAAGGCGCTCAGAATAATAAAAAGCGTGAAGAGTGATTTATGCATGGTGACCTCGGGCGCACTGTATGAGCAATGAATATAAAAGTCCAGCGCCGCGAGGCGTGTCCGTGCATTTTTCTGATACCCTCCCCATGGGGTCATTCGTTGCTGTCGTTACAGGAGGATGGCGTGCTGTACGGCGCTTGCGGGGGGAGATTATCTGGGGGTGGCGGTCTTCGATTTGGCCTCTTCGGCCTTCATGGCCTTCTCCCACTCCTTTTGCATCTCTTCCCCGAGGATCCGCCACAGCTCCTGGGCGTTGTCTTCGCCTATGAGGTTGGCCACCGCCGTGGCGCCCTCCTCTCGGGCAGCCCTGCTCTGCTGCCAGAATTCCCGGCGGGTGATCGTGCCTTCCTGCATCTGCTGGAAGAGCTTCTTGCCCTTCTTCGAACCCTCCTCGAAGATGGCGTTGAGCTTCTTTCCCGTCTGCTCATCGACCTTGAACTCATCGATATACCGGTTGACGGCGTTTACGGCGCCCGTCTCGAAGCGCTCCATCCGTTTCTGACGCCGCTCAAGGCGGCGGCTCTTCTGGTCGTCCTTGTAGTCCTCGAGTTTGGCGTCGCTGAGGCTGCTGGCCAGGACCATGGCACGCTGTGCGATGTGGCGCTGAACCGCAGGATCCTTGAGACAGGCGGTGGTGGCGGGTGAGGTGGCCTTGTCGGGCCTCGGATCGAAGAGGGGGCCTGGGGGGGCTTTCCTGAGGGGCTTTGACCGCTGCGTGTCGGGCCCCTCGGGAGGGTCCTCCCGGCAGGCCGGGCGGGCGCTGCAGCGTCGAAGCTCCCGGCGGGTGCTGGAGAGCTTCACCCACCCCACGATGGTGGTGATCAGCAGGATCGACGAGAGGCCGGTGGTGAGGAAGACGGGGAGGGACGATTTCGAGTCGGACATGGGGAGCTCCCTTCCTGGGACGATTTGGTCCAACTGTACCACCGCCGGGGAAAATTACCACCGTCTGTGGCGGGAGGTCACCTGCGTATCCATGTGGCCAGAGGTTCGACCGTGAGATCGAAGTGGCGGTACAGACCATCGGGATCGAGGGTGGAGAAGGGGATCCCCTCCACCGCGCGGTGCAAAAGGCGCGGCCTGCGCAGGGGGAGGCCCAGCCTCTCGGCCTCAGCCAGGGCGCGGCAGAAGGCGTCCAGCAGCCCGCCGGCGACAAAGAGCTCTTCGACGACGGCTATGGTCTCGTAGCGTGAGGCCAGATCGGCGCACCAGGCGGGATCCAGCCGGTCGAGGGTGGAGATTACACAGCAGTCGGCCTCCGCGCCCGGGGCGTCGATCTCGTGTTCCAGAGCCGCCAGAGCAAAGTGGAGCGTATGGGGGCCGCTGGTGATCACGCACACCGGTGCCCCTGTCTCGCGAAGGAAAAGGCCTTCTCCGTATCTGAAGAGCGGGCCGGGAGGGAGGGGCAGCGTCCCGGATGGTTTCGACGGGAGGCGCAGATAGAGGGGGCGGCCCTGTACGTGTTCGAGATACCAGTCCAGCATCTCCCGGACCTCTGCCCCGAAGGCCGGCGCCAGGACGATCATCCCCGGGATGCTGCGCATCATGGCGACGTCTCCGGTGCACTGATGGGTCTTGCCGTCCGTATGATAACTGAGCCCCGCGTAGTGCCCGGCGTAGAGGATCTTCGTTCCCTCCGTGGCGTTCACGTAGACCTGCTCCAGGGCCCGACGGTAGAACGCCGCATAGGTGTTCACCACGGGCAGCTTCCCCGCCAGGGCCAGACCACCTGCGCAGGAGACCATGTCCTGCTCGGCGATGCCCATCTCCACAAAGCGGTCCGGGTGCTCGAGGGCGAAGGGGG
>QKIM01000548.1 GCA_003249585.1 Deltaproteobacteria bacterium | reverse complement strand
GCCCTCTCCGCCTGCCCCTCCTTTGGCTGCTCTGGAGACAACATATGTCTGAAGCCAGCCAATATCTGCGTCAAGCCCTGTGAAGAGCACAGTGACTGCCCTTCGGATATGCTGTGCCGCGGCTATTTCAAGGACGTTTTCAATTTTACGGGGAAGGGCCAGCAGTTCTGCAAACGGGCCTCTGCCGCCGAGGGCATGGCGTGCGAGAGTTTCAAGTCGGCGTGCAAAAAAGGGCTGGCCTGTGTAGACGGCCAATGCAGGAAGAGGTGCAGCAGGGATTCGGACTGCAGTCTCAACCAGCGCTGCCTCATGGAGGTCCTCCCCACAGACTCCTTCGCGGCCACCGCGGCGTACACCGTGTGTGCCCGGGCGGGCCTCTCCCGCGGTGAGACGTGCACAGGAGGAGCCGAGCCCTTTTGCAAGAAGGGGCTGGTCTGTGTGGACAGCGCCTGCCATGTCCAGTGTACGCTGGATGCCGACTGCCCGAGCTCGTCGCGCTGCCAGCGCAACGGCTATCTCGGGTGGCGCGGAAAATTGAGGATGCTGGCCGGAGAGGACCCGGACTTCCGCTATTGTCGATAGCTGACGGGAGAGGAGTAAACCATGCTGCAAAGGCACGGCACCACGCTCACGGCCGGCCTGTTTTTGACCCTGGCTACCCTGACGGCGACCAGCGCCTGCAACAGACACCCGACACAGGTATCCCCCGGTGGTATCTGTGCACAGGCCGTGACCTGGCCTGACTGGCGCACCCTCTTTACGCGCTTCGCCAAAGACCGCCCGTTCATGCACCGCTTCCTCTATAACGGCGACGATCTGTGGCCCAAGCAGATCAACCTGTGCGCCCGCGGGCGCAACTCCCTCCTCGACCTTGCCCTCGGCCCCGGCGTCTCCTTCGAGCTCGGCCTAATCGGTCCCGCGTGGGAGGCACACGTCCGCAGCGTCGCCATCACCAACCCCTTCACGACCTTCGCGGCGACCCTGACCGGGGTGGAGTATCGCTTCGTCTGGCCCGTCATCACTACTTCTCATCTGCGCCGCATGCACGCCCTCGCCTCTTTTCTCTGGGGCAACGGCCCCGTACTGACCAAGGATCTGGCGCTCCCTGTTCCGCTGACGTCAACGTTCCGAACGCTCACCAAGGAGAGTGACCCGGCACGGCTCCAAAAGCGCTGGGCACGTCGGCTCCTGGGGGCGTATCTGGCACGGACCGCGAGCGCCATGACCACCATGGCGGCCCTCCTCCCCGGTGGTGATGTCCTCCCGCCTCCCCCCGTCGGGCGCGCCCTCGACAGGGCCTTGGGCGAGGCCCGCCTCGTCCTTGTGAAGAGATACCTGAAACAGGTTCGAGCCGCCGCTGCGGGGAGAGACCTCCTCTTCCCCTCCGATGAACTCTGGGGAGCCGTCAGGGCGCTCACCTACACGCCGGTGCCTGGCTGGGACGATCCCCTCTCCCCCTGGCAGCTCAAGGTCCACGCCCAGGCGAAAAAGGACACCCGGCTGCTTGAGCGGTGTGCACTTTTGGACCACGTCCTGAGCCCCACCCCCGCCACCGGAGTACCCAAGGCATACCAGGACGCCCGGGCGGCCTTTGAGGCGATCAAAAAGCGAGGAAACCATTGGCGCGAACGGATCGCCGAGCTGCTCGCCACCGCGGCCTACAGAACACGGTTTGAATCACTCCTCGAGACCGCCCCCATCCTGCTCACGGGGAACTTTTTTTATGGAACGGCCCATCTGGAGGAGACCACAGGTGGTTTCACCCATGCGGCACTGATCCTCTCCCTGCCACACGGGCTCGGGGCCTGGCAGTTCGAACGGGTCCTGGGGTTCTACTACGCCAACCCGGCCCGCGGGCTCAAGAACAGCGCCGTCGCAGAGGTGTTGACCCTCCCTCGGGAGATCCTCTCTGCTTCGCGGCGATATGCCATCCTCCCCCAGCGGATCCTTCCTCCCTTCAGGTTTCGTCACGGAAGCACCGACGCCATCACGTTCACAAACCTTTACTCCCACCTCAAACAGCATCTCCCCGCCGGCCTGTCACTGGGCTATGGATTCATTTATGGTGCCCTGCACCTTCTGCCGCACCTGCCCCGGAACCGGCAGATCCTGTCCGCCCTGGTCTCCACCACGAAGCGGGGCGATTTCGAATATCGGCAGTATGGGCTGGGGCCACTGCGCAGAAGGACCCTCCACCTCGTCGCGAAGTGCCGCTGAGGCGTTCTCTCCCCTTGAGCCTGCCGAGTGAGACAGGAGAAAAGACGAAAGCTACTGGAACCGTACGCGGAGGATCCCCTTGTCCAGGAGGCTCTGCACGCGTTTGGGGGTCTTGCGGGTATAGACGATCATCCGTGCCCCCTTCTTGAGAGGAACGTGCTTGATCCGGGAGATGACACGGCCATCGCCCTTGGTGTAGCCCTTGGGCATGGACAGCCCGGCCCCCTTGACCGTAATGACGATACCGCTGGGATTTGCCAGGAGATAGTGACTGACACGCCCGGGGTTTCCCTGAGTCCCCACGGAGATGATGGTGCGTTTCCCCTTGGTGGCAAAGGCGATCGGCTGGGCTTTTCCTTTGACGAGCTTCTTCTCCCCCTTCTTCTTCCTGGGCTGGGAGGCCTTGTTGCCGGGTTCCTCCTTTGCCTTGCCAGGTTGCGCCTCAGGGGCGGCAGGGGGGTCCTGGTCGTCAGGTTCGGCGGCCGCGACCTGATCCACCACAACCGCTGACGCAGCAGGGGCCGCTGGGACCACACCGAGGGCGACCCCAGTCCCGTGGGTGATGGGATTGGCCGTCTGCCCTGGATGAACGAGCTCTTCATATTGGTGCTTCAGCGAGGGCGCGGACACCTCTTTTTTCTTCGTTGCCGGAGGATTTCCCATGTTCATGGAGACCAGGCTGAAGATAGCCACAACGCCTATTGAGGCCGCCAGTACGGTAACGCCACGGCTCCTCAGGAACGATTTGGCGCTGGCGATGGGGAAGGTATCCGAGTTCTTCCTGGCTGCCGCGGCGACGGCTCTCGTCCCATGGGCTTTGAGCGCCGGCATCCCGTTGGAGGCGATGGGGATGGCGCGAACGGGCTCCGGATAGCTGCGGACCTCGGAGATGGGAACGGCGACGCGCCCCGGAGGAGGTGGGGGGGGAAGAGCGCCAGACTCCTCAATCGGGAGGGTCGGGACCATGGTGAGGGAGGCGGGGATCGCTTCGATGACCTCGTACTGCATCATCTCTTCAGACGATTCCTGTGTAAAATCCATTATCCCCAGCGGAGAGGTCGTCCTCCTGACATATTCCTCGCCCCAACTCCCGAGGGAGAGTTCAATCCCCATTCTCAATGCGGGTATTCCCGAAGAGTCCTCGGCAATGAAGGAGAGCCAGCTCACGCGCCCACCCTCCAGCACGGTCCCGTCTTCCAGCTGGCTGCGGAGATTCTCTCCCCGCCGCGCAAAGGGAAGCGCGACGGTGGCCACCAGCTGCCGCTCCGAAAGGAAGGTCAGATCTCCCCTGAGGGGAGCACCGTCATCATACGAGAGAGACATCCGTGGAGGGGCAAGCGCCATGGCACCTTCGGGCATGGAGTTGTGGCGCTTCAGGTAATCCACGTTGGCAGAGTGCATGGCGATGACGCCGCGGATCCGCTCCAGATTCGCATCATCCAACGATACGAAGTCCAGCCCCATGCCCGGCGGAGGAATCATCTCCGGAGGTCCTTGACGTACCCACCGAACAACAGTGTCAGCCCGCAGGGGTTCCGGTCCGTCCCCCAGTGAGAAGGTGACACCGATGTGGGTCCCCACGGGAGCCGGATAGGCGGTCTGAACGAAGACACCGCCCTCACTGAGGTCAAGCATGGAGAGCGTCGCGTTGGGCAGACGGCTCCCCTGGTCCACGGTGACGGCGGTCATGAGCGGGATCTTTTCCGGGGCTGCACTGATGGATGACATGGTTCGCTCCTCAACCCATTTCGGGATCACCCCTATTGCTATCATGAAGGCCATCGGGAAGCGAAAATCGCGTTGTTTTCCCCTCTTACGCGTTCATTTTTTTGAAGATTACTTCACAGAAGGAGCGGTCTTGGCGGCGGGAGCAGTCTTGGTCCCCATGACCTCTGGTTTCGGGGACTTTGCGGTGGGGAGGGGCGTCGGGGCCATCACAGAGGGAGCCCCGTCCCCCTTCTCGCCCAGGTTCCCCTCAAGGCATCTCGCGAGGTCCCCCTCGGAGGCGTGCTTCTCGGCGATACACTTGATACACGCCTTGAACGTCTTTCCTTTGTATGCCTTGCACAATGGAGCGGCGTTGAGGCACACCTTGAATTTGTCCCCCTCGTAATCTGCGCAGCGGGCGCTGAAGTTGAGACACCCGATGAACGGATCGCAGGCGGAAAAACTCCTGGCACACTCCACGGTCCCCTTGGTCGAGCTCTTCTTGAAGGTCTCCTGACACACCCGCAGATGACGATCCTTGCCGCCTGCAAGATGGGGCGTACACTTCTTGATCATTGTATAAGCATGCTCACAGGCCTTTTCCTTGGAGTCCTTGCATCCAACGCTCAGCACGGCCGTCATGAGCCCCACACTGAAAACCACTGTACGTATCTGCATTTGTCTCCTCCATGGGAACCACGTCGGAGATTCCCGCGGGTTGCATCAAGTTTGATTGAAATCTAATAAATATTCACTCTTTTTC
>QKIM01000587.1 GCA_003249585.1 Deltaproteobacteria bacterium | reverse complement strand
AACGCCTGGGACGGGTCTCCATCCGCATGCTCGGTCGTCACAACATCCAGAACTCCCTGGCCACCATCGCCCTGGGACTTGAGCTGGGCATGGGCTTCGACACCATCCGCGAGTCCCTGGAGGGTTTCCAGGGGGTCGACCGGCGGTTCACCATCAAGGGTGAGCCCCGTGGTATCCTGGTGGTGGACGACTATGGCCACCACCCCACCGAGATCGCCGCCACCCTGCAGGGTGCACGGCAGGGATATCCCCATCGTCGCATCGTGGCCGTCTTCCAGCCCCACCGGTACTCGAGGGCGTCCGATCTCTTTGATGATTTTGCCGGAGCCTTCTACCACGCGGACCAGGTCTACGTCACCGAGATCTACAGCGCTGGAGAGCGCCCTCTCCCGGGGATAACCGGCGAGCGTCTGGCAGAGGCCATCTCGAGCAGGAGCGACAACGCCACCTATGGGGGGACCCTGGATCAGGTGGCCGACACCCTCCGAACCACCAGCCGCCCTGGAGATCTCATCATCACCCTGGGAGCTGGCTCCGTCACCCAGCTCAGTTCCCAACTGGTGACCCTGCTCAAGGAGTGATCATGTCCCTCTTTCGCAGAAAACCTGTTACCCAGGCCCCCGCTCCCAAAGGGGGTGTCCGCAGGGTAGTCCCCGTCACGCCTCCGAGCCCCGCCCCGATAGCGGATCCGACGGTCGAGCCGACCGGTCCGCGGGCCGCTCCCGCCGTCACCTTCGCGCAGGTGACCGGTCTGCTGGGCTCACGGCGGTTCCACTACACCCTCATTGGCTTCTCCTTCGTCGCCCTGCTGGGGGCAGGAGCCTATCTGGCCGTCACCTACCTCTTCTCCTCGCCGCACTTCGCCATCAAGAAGGTGGAGTTTTCGCCAACGGTCCATGTGGAACGCTCGGAGCTCGTCCGGCTGGCTGGACTGAAGCCGGGGATAAACATCTTCCGGTTGAGCCCCGGGCACATCGCCCGACGGCTCAAACGCCACCCGTGGATCCGCTCCGCGTCGGTGTCGCGGATCCTGCCCGACAAACTGCGGATCCGCGTCACGGAACGTGAAGCCCGGGGAGCCGTGCTCTTCACACAGAAGAGCGGCCGCTGCGCGCCGGGACAGCCCTGCCGGGAGACGCCGTTCTACCTGGTCGACGAGCAGGGGGAGGTCTTCAAGCGGGCTGAGCCCGCGGAGCTGGAAGGCAAGATCATCATCACGGGCCTTCTGCGCAGTCAGTACATCGGAGATCCGCACGGAACGGGGCGCCGGCTCAAGCGCGCCCTGACCCTCTTTGACTCCTACCGCTCGAACCCCGCCCGCCCTGAACTGAGCGAGCTCTTTCTCCAGGGAGACATCGTCACGCTCTTCATGAAGAAGTCGGGTACCGCGGTGCACTTCGACATCCAGCGCTTCGACAGCCTCGTGGGCACCTTCGACAGCTTCCTGGGTGGAGTGTCGCAGAAACTGGACCAGTTCAGCGAGGTGTACATGGACAACCGGGAGAACCCCGACCGTATCGTCTGCATTCCGCATCACCCGCCCGAGACGCCCGCCGGGAGCGCTCCGGAAAAAGCGCCCGGGGACAAAAAAAATGTGCAGTCAGAGGGTCCTGAAAGACTCACCGCGTCAAAGCACGCCGCGTCAAAAAAAACAAAACCTTTACGGAACGTTATGAACAGTAGCCCCATGACCTCTCCTCGTTCGAGGAGAGCGCTGCACATCCCCCGCAGACAGCGAAAAACGCAAGTCTCTTCAATCCGCTAACCACAAGTTCTGACCAAAAATCGCCAAGGGGGCGAACCTGGGGTAAACATTGTGGGTATTCAAACCGGCTTAGGAGAGTCTTTGATGCACAGCTTCGATCAGATGGACGCCAATCTCGACCTGGAAGACAACGCGGAATTCATCGCCGCTCTCGACATCGGCACCAGCAAACTGACCATTTCCATAGGTCAGGTGGTCAACGGAAAGCTGCGCTGCCTCATGGGCACAGTCGACGCAGCCACCAAGGGCGTCGAACAGGGACGCATCACCAACGTGCAGGAGGTGGCCAGATCCCTCCGCTCCCTCCTCGAGGACGTCGAGGCCATCCTGGGATTCCAGGTCGGCGAGGTCCACGTGGGGATCAGTGACCCCTCCATCGCCGTGCACCTGAACAGCGCCATGGTCCCCGTGACGGATCACGTGACGCGCCAGGACATCATCGCCGTGCACCGGGCCGCCGAGGCCATCCCGCTGCAGCCCTACGAGGCCATCCTCCATGTGCTGCCCATTCGCTACTACGTCGACAAGAAGGTCGTGGCCGCACCCGAGGGCCAGCGGTCCGTCCGCCTCGATGTCGACGCCAAGATCGTCACCATCCCCCGCAGCTCCATCGACTCCGTGCAGCGCGTCTGCGCGGAGGTGGGGCTGATCCCCGTGGAGATCATCTTCACGCCCCTGGCGACGGCTCTGGCTGTCACCAATCCTCGCAGCGCCTTCCTTGGAACCATCGTCATGGACATGGGTGCGGGCACCACCGATGTCACCGTGCACGAGGGCAACAAGATCACCTACTTCGACGTGGTCCCCGCCGGGGGTGATTACATCACCGGAGACCTCGCCCAGGGGCTGCACTGCCTGACCCACGAGGCCGAGAGCATCAAGTTGAAGCACGGCTGCGCGAACCCCATGTACCTCGGCGAGGAGCCCGAGCCCATCGCCGAGCTTCAGCAGGCCGGGTTCTCCCGCTGGGAGATCACCTACCACGACGTGGCGGCCATCATGGGGGCACGCATCGACGAGATCCTCACCATGGTCATGTCCCGCATGGAGCAGGCCGAGGTGGAGATCAAGGACCATTTCGAGGTCATCCTCACGGGGGGAACGTCCCAGATGTCCCAGATGCGCCGGTACGTGGAGGAAGTGTTCCAGCTGCGCACCGCCATCGGCATCCCCAACGTCCCCCAGGGAGAGTTCGACCTCGCCCGCAACCCCCAGTACGCCTCCTCCGTTGGCCTGCTCATGTTCGCCAACCAGGAGCAGGTACGGGTGGAGACCCCCGTGGAGGCCGCGCAGACGGCCACCACCTCGAAAACCAGTGTATTCAGCAAGTTTAAACTGATTTTCAGCGGTTTATTTGACTGATTGAATCTTCGGATACACAATGGCTTTCGGTTGAGCAACACAAGTAATCAGCTGAAAGGCTGCAGATGACCGGGCCCCCGGTCAACGACATACTGAGTGGAGGAAAGTATGCCCTATACCATCGACGACGTCATCACCGGAGAAGCGCGCATCAAGATCATCGGAGTGGGTGGAGCCGGCGGCAACGCTGTGAAGTCCATGATCGACAAAGACCTGCAAGGGGTGAGCTTTATCGTGGCCAACACCGACCTGCAGGCCCTTGAGGACAACCCGGCCGCCGTCAAGCTCCAGCTCGGGTCCAAGCTCACCAACGGACTGGGCGCAGGCGCCGATCCGGAGAAGGGCAGAATGGCAGCCGAAGAGAACGCTCAGGAGATCCAGTCCAAGCTCGAAGGCGCTGACATGATCTTCATCGCCACGGGCATGGGCGGCGGCACCGGCACGGGCGCTTCCCCCGTCATCGCCTCCATGGCCAAGAAGACCGGCGCGCTCACCGTCGGCGTCGTCACCAAACCCTTCCGGTTCGAGGGCCGCAGGCGCATGCGCATGGCCATGGAGGGCATCCGTCGCCTCCAGGCCGAGGTTGACGCCCTCATCGTCATCCCCAACGACCGCCTCCTCTCCAACCTGGCCAACGTCAGCGTGAAGGCCGCCTTCGAGCGCGCCGACCAGGTGCTGCTCAACGCCGCCAAGGGCATCACGGACCTCATCAACCACCACGGTTACATCAACGTGGACTTCATGGATGTCCGCTCCGTCATGATGGACAAGGGCCGCGCCCTCATGGGTACAGGCTCCTACAAGGGCGACAACGCCGCCGTCGAGGCCGTCCGCAACGCCATCTCCTCGCCCCTCCTCGAGGATGTCTCCATCGACGGAGCCACCGGCGTGCTCATCAACATCACCTGCCCCCCCAACATCCCCCTGCAGGCGATCAGCGAAGCCGCCATGCTGGTGGAAGACGCCGCCAACGAAGATGCGAACGTCATCTGGGGTACGGTCTTCGATCCCAACCTGGAAGACGAGGTGCAGGTCACCATCATCGCCACGGGCTTCGAAGCCATGGAAATGGCCGAGGACGCGCCACCCGCCCCAGCACCCCAGAAGGCCCAGGTCGCTCCGGCAGCAGCCACCTTCACTTCGAACATGCAGGGCATCCAGAAGCGCCCCTCCCAGCTCACCATGAACTACCAGCTCTCCGCCCGCGAGACGGGCGAGCAGCGGCGTGTCTCCTCCCGTGAGATTCCCGCGCTGCGCAACGACACCTGCGAGATAGCCCCCATGAGCGAGGGCCGGCCCGCGACGCCCGTTGGTTCGGCTGACCTCTCGCAGCCTGCCTACCTGCGCCGCCTCAACACGCAGGTGAACCAGCCCCCCGTCAACTAAATTTCTGCTTGACAGCCCCCCTTCTCACGGATATATATCTCCTCAGCTGCAGTCCCTGCAGCGATGGCCGGGTAGCTCAGTAGGTAGAGCAGCGGACTGAAAATCCGCGTGTCGACGGTTCGATTCCGCCCCCTGCCACCACGCCTCTCACATTCCCCCCACACCACAGGTCAACGAC
>QKIM01000608.1 GCA_003249585.1 Deltaproteobacteria bacterium | reverse complement strand
CGTCGCGGGAACCGGGGTGAAGCACCTGGACGACGGCCGGTACGTGCTCATCGTCACCATGACGAACGGCGTGTGGGAGGGTGACGTCGGCTTCCATGGCGCCTTCGGCGAGCTCTCCATCTTCGCCGAGGACGTGGGCTACGAAGTGGCGGCCAACGCCGCCCAGAGCGCCTGCCTGAACCTCTATCCCCAGGCCGGCTGCTTCGCCAAAGACGACGACAACCCGGAGAACGGCTCCGGCGCGGCCGGCGTCTCCCCCTCCCTGTATTTCGACAACCCCCGGATCTACGACATCCAGAAGCCCCTCGACGAGGCCAACATCGGCGGTTTCGACGGCGATCGCACCCCGCTGGGCGGATACCGCGTCCAGATCGACGGCGATGAGTACACCGGTGACGACGCCTGCGCGGCCGGCATGAGCCGCCTGGTGGTCACCCAGGTCGGCGTCGCCGGCTTCTACGTCACCGACGTATGCAACCGCGCGGACCCCACCAATGTCACGGACCCCATCGTGTCCGACTACGCCTCCCTGTACGTGTACAACTTCAACACCCCCGAGGACATGTACAAGGGCGACTGCCTCCTCATGTTCCAGGGCGCCATCGACGAGTTCCAGGGGTTCACGGAGATGAAGAATCCCTTCTGGACCGTGGACTGGTGCACCGACGCCCAGGAGGCAGAGGGCTGGTGTACCGTCGAGGAACCCAAGTGCGCACACCTCATGCCCGAGCCCGTTGAGCTCACCGCCGCCGACATCGACGACCCCATCGCCATGGAGAAGCTCGAGTCGGCCCTGGTGAAGGTTACCAACGTGACAGCCTCCAGCGAGTTCCGCCGCTGTGACTTCAACGGCGACGGCATGATCGACTACGACAACTACGAAGAGGATCAGTGCAAGGAGAACTGCGGCGACGAAGTCGGCTGTGTCGTGAAAGAGGACTTCGAGCAGTACTTCACCTGGACCATCGACCTCGACGGGGTCGAGGTCGGCGTGGTGACCCGCGGTGTGGTCAACAGCTTCGACCCCGAGGCCGATGGAAACCTCGGGATCTCGGTGTACAGCATCACCGGCACCCTGAAACATCTGAGTTTTGGAAGCCCTGCGTGGATCATTCTCCCCAGGGATGAAGACGATTTTTGCCTCGTGGCGAGCGACTGCCAGGAGTAATGGAGGTTTATTTTGCGAACGTTATCAACCCTTATCATCACTCTCGTTTTTGCCCTGACCGCGGGTTCCGCCCTGGCACAGGGGACCAGGGACGCCACCGCCACGGCCACCAAGGCCCCGGATCCGGCTGGCAACCCGACGGCTGCCACTCCCGCTGTCAAGCCTGAAGCCAAACCCGAAGTCAAGCCCGAGGCCAAGCCTTCTGCAAGCCCCGACGCCATGAAGATCGCCACCAAGGGCGCCGAAGACGTCAAGAAGCTTCAGGGCGAGGTAAAGGTCAACGATCAGGGCGCCCCCGCCGACAAGAAGCTGGCCGCCCTCCCCACCTTCTCCGCTCCTGAGACCAACTTTGTCGACACCCGCATCTCCTTCATCTTCGGTGACGACGACTTCCTCCACAAGGCAGGCGAGACCATCGTGGACTCGCCCCTCCCCGGCTTCGGCAACCGCAACGGGTACGAGCTCTTCTTTGACAACCTGAACTCCTCCCGCACCGGCCGTGAGAACCAGCTGCACCTCGTGCTCTACAAGAAGCTGGCCGGCTACATCCCCGGGCTCGTCACCGAGGGCGCCATCGTCACCAAGTACGATTTCACCTCCTCCCGTGACGGCAGCCTGAAGGACGACGGCACCTACATGCTCATCCGGTACCGCGACCCCAAGGGCGGCCCTGAGTTCTCGGCGACCATGTTCCCCGTCTCCACCGACCGGTTCCGCCTGGGTTACCTGTACGACCTCACCTGGGCGGGCTCTGACGCCTTCCCCGGTGCCTACCGCAGCCTCACGCCCGGCGTGAAGTTCGCCGTGCGCACCGAGGACGCCTACGGGTTCATGGGCTTCAAGACGGCCCGCATGCTCACCAACCCCCCTCCCGGTTCTGCGGAGGGACGCGAGATGGAGACCTTCTACGCCATCCTCATGGGCGGTGGGTACACCCCCAAGGGCAAGGATGGCTTCTCCTTCGAGGCCAACGGCGGCTTCGTCCAGATGGGCCAGAACCCCAACAACGGCGTCGAGGGTGAAGTGGTCCAGCTCTTCGGTGGTTCCGCCCGCATCGCCTACATGGGCGGCATGCGCATGGGCATGAGCGCCGACCTGCGCCTGTTCCGCAACGATCCGGAGTTCATCAACTCCCTCAACTCCCGTCCCAAGTACACCCCCGGCTTCTACTACCTGTTCTCCGTCGAGGGCAACTACATCATGCAGTCCCTGCAGGATCCCGACAAGTACGGCACCACGACCCTGCAGAACGCCTACGCCGGCGCCGCGAGCTTCAAATTCCGCAAAGACTACCTTCGCGGCCACGCCACGGTCTTCTCAAGGTCGGTCTCCTTCATCCTCATGAACGTGCCCTCCTATGTGCCCTACCAGGCCTTCTCCGACGGGCTGGACACCAGCGCCGAGCTCTTCGCCGCCGCCGGCGTCGACTACTACTTCCCCGGCAAGCACCTGACCGTCGGCATCACCGCCGGTCTCCAGTTCCCCGCCTCCGCCCAGGTCAATCTCACGGCCACCACGGGCGCCTCCGAGGTCGATCTCGGCAAACGCACGGTCGTCATCCGCGACATGGGCCAGCTCTCCATTCTCCCCGAAGGCGAGGACCCCCTCCCCATCTTCGGAACCAAACTGACCGCCAAGTGGGACCTCTCCGACATGATGAGCGTGACCTTCATGGTGCTCTACCAGCGTGATCCCAACTACACGACCCTCAAGACCCTGGCCAACGGCACCTCCTCCCGCGAGTTCGAGTCCCCCAACAAGTTCGGGGCCGCCGTCGTCACCTCCGCCAAGTTCTAGCACCTTCGGGCGCCTCGCGCCCCCCTCCTTTTCATGATTCAACGGGGATATGACCGGTCAGTGGGCCAAAGACTACCTGTACTTCATCTTGTAGAGGATGTCTGTCTTGTCCAGGAAGTTATGCTCCTCCTCCTCGACCAGCTGGTAGAAGGGGCACACGAGGCAGGCACCGAGCTTCTGCGCGAAGTTCCCCTGGATGCGATTTCCACACAGGCTCCCCTGCACGACCCAGCACGCGCGACCGCCGTTGAGACCCCCGTGGATGCCGTCGGCGGCCCCATCCAGGGCGACAGGACAGATACCCAGCTCCTCTGCCCTGAGGCCGCCAGGCTCGCGACCACATTCCTTGAATTCCCAACAATTTATTTTACTTGTCATTACGAGAGCTCCTTTCACCATTCGAGATGGCAATGAGGGTCAATCACCGGACCCATGGACGTGAAAGGTCCACGCACCCGTGAGGGAGTGAGTGTGAGGAATAGGAAATCCTATTCCTTATTGTATCTCCGAGGACGCCCCCGTGCAAGGGAACTTCGAGTGTTTTCCGAGATTAATACTATTTAATTATTCTGTATTACCGTGAACATACAACCCTATCGCCCCATGGGGCAATCTCCCATGGGCCTTTGATTCACAACAAATATGGTCCCCTGCACCTTCTGATTTTTTTTTGCAGACAGTATCAATCCCGTTGATCTTTTCTGCGATCGTGTGAATACTATTTATGCCTGTGAAAGAACTGTTTGTTACTTCGGGAGATTGACACTCTATGAGAACCCTCGATCGTGCGGTCATGGTCGACAAATACCTCATCACCGACCTTTTGAGCCGCACTCCGCCCTTCCATGTCTATCAGGTGATCGACACCACCGAGAAGCCGTTCACCGGCTTCAAGTCCCTCAAGACCTTCCATCCCAATAATGCAAACCAGAAACCGGTCCTGGCGGAACTGAAGCGTGAGTACGGGCTGCTCAGTTCCCTCGACTTCCCCTCCATTCCCGCCGCCACCGGGGCAGGGGTCATCTCCGGCCAATACTTCTTCACCTATGACTTCGTCTGGGGCAAGAGCCTCCTGTACCTGCTTCGGGAATTGAAAAAATACAACAAGATGTTGTCGGAGGCCTACGCCTCCTACATTCTCAAGGAGATCTGCGCCACACTCAGGTATTCCCACACCGTCAGCGACTCCAGGTCTCCCGAAGGCGTGCTGCACGGCAACATCAACCCACACAACATCATCATCTCCTATACCGGAGAGATCTATCTTGTCGGGTTCGGCCACATCCCCCGTCACACCACTCCGGACAAACAACGAGATCTCGATTTTCGCATGATCTCCTACATGGCGCCCGAGCTGTTCACGGGAGGGAACTACTCGGTGGCCTCGGAGATCTTCTCCCTGGGCGCCATCTTCTACGAGTTGATCACCGGTTTGCCTCCTTTCATGGAGAAGAGCCTTCCCAAAGTCATCAATCGTATCGTGAAAGGCTCCTTCGTCCCTGCGACCAAGGTCAATACGTTGCTTCCCGAGTCTCTCGACGTGGTGTTCACCCGCTCCCTGACCCCCTTCATCGGCGATCGATTCGACTCGGTTCATGAATTCGAGGCCGGCCTCCTCCACTTCCTCGACCGCACACAGACCGAGTTGACCGCCGGGCAGCTGGCCAAACTCATGCAGACCCTCTTCAAAGATGAGCTGATGGATGATCTGCGCTTCTTCCAGAGCATC
>QKIM01000122.1 GCA_003249585.1 Deltaproteobacteria bacterium | reverse complement strand
TCCGTGACGCCCCCTGCGGGGACCGCCTCGGAGAGCCAGCGCAGAAAACGGACCATGGCCACGCCGTCGGCCCGGTGGGCGCTCGCGAAGCCCGAGAGCTCCGCCGCGTTCTTGAGGGCCTTCATGAGGGTCACGGGAGAGGTCCCAAGGACGGGCTCCACGGAGGTGTCCAGGGCGTCCAGGAGCCACCGGCTGGCCGTCCCCGCGTCGATGAGGAGGCGCCCACCTTCCAACGCGGCCAGGGCCTCCCCGAAGTCGTCGTAGGGGGCGATGGCGACGTCCTTTTCGAGCTCGGCGCGCACCTCGGGGGTCAGTTTGTCCTCGTGGGTGAAGAGGGTGAACTCCCGGCCGGCCATGAGCAGGTAGCCGATGACCACGGGGTTGTACTCCACGTCCTCGCCCCGGATGTTGAGCAGCCAGGCGATGGCGTCGAGGGCAGAGACCACGTGGGCGTCACAGCCCCCAGCCTCGACGGCCCGGGCGACGCGGTCCAGCTTCGAGGCGCGGGTCTCACCCGCGACCTCCACCGGGTGGATCTTCACGGGCGCCGAAGGGACCCCGGGCCGCTCCTCCCAGATCTCGTCCACCAGGTTGTCCTCCAGGGAGACCAGGGCGATCCCGTGGGCGTCCAGCTCATCCTCGAGGGCCGAGGCGGCCGAGACGCTGAAGAGGAGCGGGTCGATACCCACGGACTGGCCCTCGTCCAGACGGCTGATGAGCCACTGTGCCAGGGAGGGCGTCTCGGGGAGCCCCATCTTCATGAGGTCGATGCCCGAGCCCTCGAGCTCGGCCGCGGCCTGGATGAAGTAGCGGGAGTCGGTGAAGAGCGCCGCTGCCTCGGCCGTGATCGTCACGTCACCGGCGGATCCCGTAAACCCCGACAGGAACTTCCTGCGCTCCCAGAAGGCGGGCACGTACTCACTCATGTGCGGATCCGTGGAGGGGACAACGTAGGCGTCCACCCCGTATTTGAGCATCAGTTCCCGAAGTCCTGCGAGTCGTTTGTTCGTCATGGCAACCTCCCGGTGTTTTCGTCCCCCGCCCGCCAGGGGGGCCCAAAGCCTGTAAGCAGGCCCGAGCGTTTCATATTTGCGCCCAAAAGAAAAGATCTTTTCCCCACCGGAGAATCCACCCGGAGGGGTCGACAATTTGCGTTCCGACGCTAGTAATGGAATGATGTGCCCTAAGCCCCGGTTGCCCCGGTTGGCACGGGCCCGTGAATTTTCCGGGTCCTGGCACGTTTTACTGAAGATTCTCCGAGAGGACCCCATGCGATTCACCCTCCTTGTCATCCTGAGCCTGACCCTGTCCCTGCCCGCCTTCGCGAGGCCCCAGCGCAGGGCCGCCAGGAAGGCGCCCGCACGGGCCGCCAAGAAGCATCCCCCCGTGAAGCCCGGACTCCCCAACCCGGACTCGAAGGACCCCAAGGTCATAGGAAAGCGCAAGCCCAAACCCGCGAAGCGGTTCTCCAAGAAGGAGTTCCGCAACGTCCACGGCGGCACCCACTGGCGCATCGACACCCACCACGGCCCCGTGCACGTCTGGATCCCCCGCGGCTACAAGCGCAAGCGGGCGGGCATCGTGGTCTACATCCACGGCTACCACGCCAACGTCGACCAGGCCTGGAAGCAGTACAACCTGCCCCGTCAGTTCCGCAAATCCAAACAGAACGCCATCTTCATCGTCCCCGAGGCCCCCACCGGGAAAGAAGACACCGTAAAGTGGAACTCCCTGCACCAGCTCAAGAAGGCTGTGATGAAGGCAAACATTCGCCTCCCCAACGGCCCCACCGTGGTCATCGGGCACTCGGGCGCGTTCAGGACCATCATGCAGTGGACCAACGCCCGCCTCCTCAAGCAGATCATCCTCCTGGACGCCATGTACGGAGGCCAGAGCTCCTTCGATCTGTTCATCAAGAAGAAGATCACCAAGCTGGTCATCGTCGGCTCCGACACGGCCCACGCCTCCACCCAGTTCCTCAAGAAGTACCCCTGGGCCGCCGTGCGCCGGAACATCCCCGGGTCCTACTTCAACTTCACCAAGCGCCAGCGCCGCGCCAAGCTCCTCTACATGAAGTCCCAGTACGGCCACGGCCAGATCGTCCGCAACGAGAAGGTCATCCCCCTCCTCCTGCGCCTCACCCCCCTGCGCCACCTGTAGACCCAAGGAGGGCCCATGCGCTACGGCCCCGCACGTCTTCTCCCGATTTTCTCCATCTTCATCATGGTGTTCCTCACCGGCTGCGTCGACTTCTCCGGGGGAATCTCGGTGTACTACGCCGCCGCCGGGGCTCGTGGAAAGGTCCCCGGCGGACACGGCACCTGCACGCGTGTGGGCGGCGCCATCCCCTTCGACCCCGGCAAGCAGCGGTTCTCCTCCTCCGCTCCCGGAAAGCTCCGCCTCTCCTGCAAGGGAGCAAAGAGCGGCAAAACCCGTGTTGAGATCCAGTTCCACACCGTCGCCCGGATTCGCATCTCAGGGCCGGACTCCATCGCCGACCTCGGCAAGCGCTACTACCAGGTCGAGGCCCTCGATGCGAGAGGGGAGACCCTCCTCCCGGGCGACCATCCCGCCGTGCAGTGGACCCTGCCGCCTGGGCTCAAGCGCGCCGAACGCAGCCACTTCATGCCGTCCAGCGCCGAGCTGCAGGACCTCTCCATCCCCGTCCTGGCTCTCTCCCCGGGCCGCGCCACCCTCTCGGTCACGCTGTTCGGCCACAACGCCCATAAGCCCATCACGGTCACCCTGCCCCACTGATGCCTGTGGGCAACCCGGGCGTGCCCATGGGAGCCGTCCCACAACGGATAAAAACCTTGTCAATCCAGACATGTGCGCATGCGATAGTCCATTGGCATCCCATTTGCGTTCCTCCACGGCAACAAGGAGACACAGCCATGACCGATGACCACACACCAACTCCAGAGCTGACCGCACGGCTGTCACCGTCTCCGCCCGCCGGGGGGAGGTACATCAACTTCTTCACTGACTTCGGCGTCAAGAAGCGTCTGGGCCTCCGCACAATCAGCGCCTCATGGACATCCTCAACTGTGTCCTCCCGGACCTGCCCTCACCCATCGTCCAGCTCGACTACCTGCCCCAGGAACAGCTCGGCGTCTCCGAGGAGGACCGAGACGCCATCTTCGACCTCTACTGCATCACCGGAAGCGGCACGAGGATCATCGTAGAGATGCAGAATTCCAGGCAACAGAAGTTCCTGGACCGTGAGATCACCGGACTGACCCTAGAAGAACTCTCGACGCTCGACAACGAGTGCGTACGCCCAGGCCCTTAATCGGGCGCCGACAGCAGCATAGCCCCGTCTCCAACGAGCCCTTGGCTACCGGACGATGTAGCCCATCCACCAGATGCTCATGTCGCGGCGCTTTTGCGCCAGCTCACGAATCCAGGCGGGGGGCTGGGGCCGGTAGTAGCGGTGCCGGTAGGGGCGGTAGTAGACCCGCTTGGAGACCATGACATTCCCGGGTCGCAGGGCGGGATTGAGGGTGAGGGACTTGAGGCTCTTCATCTTCACGAAGAGGGGGACCATGGCCTTGCCCCCGTCCTTTATGTGCAGGGCGGCCGAACGCAGCTTTGTCAGCCGCGACAACGCCCGCACCCCGGCCATGTCGGTGTTGCACTGCGACAGGACCAGGGTCGTCAACTGTTTCGCGCCGCCCAGCCACCGCGCGGGGCCGAGACCACCGGCCCCGAAAAGGGTGAAGTTTTTGAGCTTCGCAAGGCGGGCCAGGGCGGCAAAGGCAGCAGTCGACGGGGCACTCAGGGCAATGGAGAGAGAGGTCAGGCTGCCCAGGGTCGCGACGGCCCTGACGGTCGCCGCGTCGGCCTGGGCCAGATTGACGTAGGAGATGTTCCCCGAGGCCATGGCCCGGATGTGGGCGGCCTTGAGGGGAAAGGCGAAGGAGCTCGAGGCGATGGCGGCGAACTTCGGGCACTTTTTAAGCGCCTTGAGGCCCTTGGGCGTAATCCCCTTGCCCACATGGGCGGAGACCAGGGAGGGGAAGGTCGCCACTGTAGCGAATCCCTTGTCCGTCACGGCGCTGCCCGTCAGGGAGAGGGTCTGCAGCTGGGGCATGCCGGCCAGAGCCGCGAAGAGTTCGTCGGTGACCCGGGCGTTGTTCAGAGTGAGACTGGTGACCCACCCCATCTTCCCGATGGTCTTCATGCCGGCCAGGGTGAGGGGGAGATCCCTGAGATCCAGGGCCCGAAGAGGGCTGCGCGCGGTGAAGACTCCGAACCCGACGCCCGTGATCTTCGTCCCCCGGATGCTGATCCCCCTGAGCGCCCCGAGGCCTGCGAGGACGGCCAGCCCCTTGTCGGTCACCGGGGTGTGGTCGAGGATGACCGAGGTAAGGCGCCTGTGCTTCAAAAGGTGCTTCAGCCCCGCGTCGGTCACCCTGGTCTTGGACAGGGAGAGCGAGATCAGGTTCGGCAGGGCGGGGAGGGCCGCAAGGGAGGCGTCCGTGACGGCAGACGAGTCGAGTCGAAGGTTTTTCAGGTTCGTCCACCCCTTGAACCAGGCGTAGCCCTCCGGGGGCAGCCGTGAAGAGCTGAGGTTGAGGGTGTGTATCCAGCCCTGAGGCCCCAGGAGCTTGAGCTGCTCCACCGTGAGCAGCGAAGGCGTGCTGTTGAGCACCCCCTTTGCGTATTCGAGCGCGCGCCGGACGCTCTCCAGACGTTCACGCTCCTCTTGCGCCCGAC
>QKIM01000153.1 GCA_003249585.1 Deltaproteobacteria bacterium | reverse complement strand
CCCGCGCCGGTTCCTGGCACCTCATCAGGGAGGGGCTGAAGGTTGGTGAGGAGGTGGTGACCCGGGGAGGGTTCATGATCGACTCCTCCCTGCAGATCACCGCCCGCCCCGCCATGATGAGCCAGACCCCTGCGAACAAAAACCCCGGGCACGACCAGTTCGATGTCCCACGGATCGTCGCTCCCCACGGATTCACCAGAGCGCTTGGGGACCTGGTGACGAGCTATCTCCCGCTCCATGCGGCGCTCTCCCACGATAGTCTGTCCGGGACCCTTGCGGCGCTGCCGGCCTTTTCGGCACGGCTCAAGGCTGTCAGGCACCGCGATCCCGTCTGGGACGGCTACAGTGCCGGGTTGAAGGCCGCCGCCGAGCGGATGGCCCGGTCGAAGACCATCGCGACCGCCCGGGCCGAATTCTACACCCTGTCGAGGTTCATGATTTTGGCGGTCCGATCCTACGGCGTGGACACAAAGGAAGAGCTCCACCTCCATTATTGTCCCATGGCCCGCAACAACAAGGGGGGCTGGTGGATCGCCCCGCGGCCGGGTATCGAGAACCCCTTCTTCGGAGCCTCCATGTACCGGTGTGGAGAGGATCTCGACCTTCTGCACCGGGCCGCGAAGAACGGCAGTGCGGCGACCGGCACGAAACCCGCCGAGGGGAGGAAGCCATGAAACGGGGTTCGGTCCTTGGGTGGCTCATCGCCTTCAGCATGCGCAACCGCGCTGTGGTGTTCATCGCGGCCGCCGTGCTCGGGCTGTGGGGAGTCTCCGTCGCACCCTTCGACTTCAGTGGAGCGCTGCTGCACCTGAAGCCCGTCTCCGTGGATGCCATCCCCAACATCGGGGAGAATCAGCAGATCGTGTTCACCGCCTGGCCGGGGGCGGCGCCCTCGGACGTGGAGGAGCAGATCACCTACCCCCTCTCGCAGACCCTCATGGGGCTGCCTGGAGTGAAGACGGTGCGGGCGGCCTCCATGTTCGGGTTCTCCACGGTCTACGTGATCTTCGATGATGACACAGGGTTCTACTGGGCGCGCGCGCGCCTGCTGGAGAAGCTGGCCGCGCTGCCGCAGGATCTCCTGCCGCCCGGAGTCACGCCGACCCTCGGCCCGCCCGGGACGGCTCTCGGCCAGGTCTTCTGGTACACCATCGAGGGGCGCGACAAAAAGGGCCGGCCCACGGGGGGGTGGGACCTTGCCGAGCTGCGCCGGGTCCAAGACACCCTGATCCGCTACCGCCTGGCCTCCGTGGAGGGTGTGGCGGAGGTGGCCTCCATCGGCGGGTTCGTCCGGGAATTCCACGTGGAGGTCGATCCCGACGCCCTGCGGCGCTTCGGGATCTCCCTCGACGAGGTGGCGGCGGCCGTGGGTCGTGCCAACCGGGACGTGGGGGCGAGGACCCTGGAGATCAACAAGGTGGAGTATGTGATCCGCGGGGTGGGCCGTGCCCACACCCTGGAGGAGTTCCGCGGAGCCGTGCTGCGCTCCGTCAAGGGGATTCCCGTCACCGTGGGACAGGTCGCGAGGGTGACCGAGGGGCCGGCCCTGAGGCGGGGTCTTCTGGACAAAGAAGGTGCCGAGGCCGTGGGTGGCGTGGTGACCGTCAACGAGGGCGCCAACACCATGGTGACCGTAAAGCGCATCAAGGAGCGCATCAAGGAGCTCGGGCGGGGCATGCCCTCCAAGGTCCTCCCCGATGGACGCCTGTCCACCCTGACGATCGTGCCCTTCTACGACCGCTCTGTGCTCATCGGGGAGACGGTGAAGACCCTGGAACACACCCTGAGGGATGAGATACTGGTGACGCTCATCGTGATCCTGGTGATGCTCGGCCATCTGCGCAGCTCCATCATCGTCGGGAGCATGCTCCCTCTGGCGGTCCTGGTCACCTTCGTCGTCATGAAGAACCTCCACATGGAGGCCAACAGCCTGGCCCTCTCGGGGATCGGCATCGCCATCGGGACCATGGTGGACATGGGCATCGTCATCCTGGAGAACATCGTGCGCCATCTGGAGGCGCGCCCGTCCGCCGAGGCCCCCTTCGTCACCATCCACCGGGCCGCCACGGAGGTCGCCTCGGCGGTGGTCACCTCCGTCGCGACCACGGTGGTGAGCTTCATCCCCGTCTTCGCCATGACCGCCACGGAGGGGAAGCTCTTCAAGCCTCTGGCCTACACCAAGACCTTCGCCCTCATGAGCTCCCTGATCCTGGCGCTCTTCCTCATCCCGCCGCTGGCCCTCACCTTCATGGGAGATCGCGGGCGCCTGCGTCGGTGGCTCATCACCGCGGCCTCGCTGATCCTCTCCGTTGTTCTCACCGTTCGGCTGAACGTGGTCCTGGGAGGTCTGGTCCTGGGCGTGACGCTCTACGGACTCTTCGCCCCCCTTGTGCCCCGCCGCGCCGGGCAGATCCTGCGCTGGATCGTCAATGTGCTGCTGGCTGCGGCGGCCCTGTGGGTGCTCTCGTCGACCTGGCGTCCTCTGGGACACGCCCGCAGCGCCATGGACAACTTCCTCCTGACAGCCCTGCTCCTGGGTTCGGTGCTCTCGATCTTCGTGCTCTTCCACCGGCTGTATGTGCCCCTTTTGCGCTGGTGTCTCAACCATCGCATCCAGTTCCTGTCCCTCATGGGGTTCTTCCTCGTCTTCGGGTTCGTCGTGTGGCGGGGGTTCGCGCCGGTCACGGCGGTCCTGCCCTCTGCGGTCACCGATTCTGCACCCGGGAGGAAGCTGTCCAGAGCCTTCCCCGGGCTGCAGCGCCAGTTCATGCCCGACCTCGACGAGGGGACGTTTCTGTTCATGCCCACGGTCATGCCCCACGCGTCCATCGGCGAGGCCCAGAAGATCATGCGACTGCAGGACATGGCCATCCGCTCCATTCCCGAAGTGCAGACGGTCGTCGGAAAACTGGGGCGCGCGGATACGGCACTCGACCCCGCTCCCATCTCCATGTTCGAGACCATCATCACCTATCGCGACGAGTATCTGCGCGGCCCCTCGGGAGCGCTCCTGCTCTTCGCCCACGACGGGTCCGGGAGCGACCTGGTGCGGGACGCCGCCGGCAACCCCCTCAGGGCCCCCGACGGTCTTCCCTACCGCGCCTCCGGCAGGTTCCTCAGGGACAGTCACGGCGCCCTCGTCCCCGATCCGGGCGGGCGCCCCTTCCGTCTCTGGCGGCCGGCCCTGATCCCGGCGCTCAACGAGGGGCGGAGGGCGTGGCCCGGCATCCGCAGTCCCGACGACATCTGGCGCCGGATCACCGACCGGGCCAGGGTGCCCGGAAGCACCTCGGCGCCCAGGCTCCAGCCCATCTCCACCCGTATCGTCATGCTCCAGACCGGTGTCCGGGCGGCCATGGCCCTCAAGGTGCTGGGTGCGGACCCCTCGGTCGTGGAGCATGCAGGGATCAGACTGGAGCGCTTTCTGCGCACGCTGCCCGCGGTGGACCCGGCCACGGTCTCTGCCGAGCGCACCGTCGGCAAACCCTATCTGAACATCGTCCCCCGGGCCGAGGCGCTGCAGCGTTACGGGCTGAGCCGGGGCGGCCTCATGTCCTTCGTGGAGCTGGCCGTGGGCGGCCGCCGCGTGACCACGGTCATCCGGGGGCGGGAGCGCATCCCCGTTCGAGTCCGGTTCCTCAGTGACTACAGGGATACGCCAGCGGCCCTGGGGGCGCTGGCGGTCTCCGTGGGTGGTGGACGGACCGTTTCCCTGGGGCAGCTCGCGGACATCAACTACCAGCGTGGTCCGCAGACCATCAAGTCCGAGGAGAGCTTCGTCACGGCGGCGGTGACCTTCGACGGGAAGCCCGGATATTCCAAGGTGCGCGTCATGGAAGAGGTTCTGGCCGCGGTGGACGGCGCCTCCAAAAGCGGACGGCTCGATCTGCCCAGGAGCGTGACTCTTCGCCCCGCGGGCTCCTACGAGGACCACCTTCGGGCGTCGAGGACCCTCATGGTCATCATCCCCCTGGCTCTGGCCCTCATCTTCCTGCTCATCCACCTGCAGTTCGGCTCCGTGGCGGTGACCCTCATCATCTTCTCAGGCGTCGCCGTGGCCTGGGCCGGGGGCTTCATCATGTTGTGGCTCTATGGTCGGCCGTGGTTTCTGGATGTGTCGATCATGGGCGTCGGGCTGAGGGATCTCTTCCACGTCGGCCCCGTGAACCTGAGCGTCGCGGTGTGGGTCGGCTTCCTGGCCCTCTTCGGCATCGCCACCGATGACGGTGTGGTCATGGCTACCCATCTGGTCCACCGCTTCGAGAAGGCGCCCAAGACGCTGGCCGGGATCCGCGAGCGAACCATCGAGGCCGGAAAGACCAGGGTCAGGGCCTGCCTGATGACCACCGCCACCACCCTGCTGGCATTGATCCCTGTCCTCACCTCCACGGGACGCGGGGCGGACGTGATGGGCCCCATGGCCGTCCCCCTCTTCGGCGGCATGGCCCTCGAGCTCTTCACCATGCTGGTCGTCCCCGTCCTCTTCTCCCTGGTTTGGGAGCTGCGCCTGCGGGCGTCCACGCTCCGGGCTCCCGCCTGGATCCGGAGATTCTCTTCTTTGCGCTCCGCGCGCTGAGACTCACCAGCGGACCGAGAGCCCCGTCCCCACAAAGACGTCGGGGCGGGTGAGCGCGGGGTCTTCGTTACGGTTGGAGACTCCCGCCCGCAGGACCACCGCGCGCCGGAGCCCCCTGGTATTTCGGGAGAGGGGAATTTCCACCGAGAGGACGGCCTCGTAGGCCTTCACCTCGTAGAGATTCTCGTTGCGGATGATGACCCTGCGCATGCTGGTCCAGCTCACCGTGAAACGACCGCCCAGGAGGGGGGCACCTCCGGAGAGGACAGCTCCCGCCAGGCGGCCCGCCGCGACATCGATGAGCGGGGTGAAGGCCACGAACAGGTGGTCCCTGGCGCCCAGGCCGAGGACGAGGCCCAGTTGAGCCGAAGTCGTCTGCGATGCGACGCTGTTGGTCTCCCGACGGACCGGCTGAGTGGCGGTGGTGTGGTAGACGCCCAGGAGACCGCCCAGGAGGAGCCTTCCGAAGGCGACCTCGAGCCGTGCGGACCCCTCGCCCAGGGAGATGGAGGGGGAGTGCTCCGAACCAAGATCCGCGTGGAAAAAGAGCCCCTTGAGCAACCGTCGGGAATACTCGAGCCGGAGCGCCTGGCCCCTGTGCGTGTCGAGGGTCCGATCCAAGGTGACGGTCACAAAGGTGACCGGGACGTATCCGGGAGGGGGTGCTTTCAGGGTGTCCCTGCGCGGTGCAGGGGTGGACGTCACGGGTCTGTGGCGGGCCCGCAAAGGGGGGCCGTAGGCGGTCCGGGGAGGGCGGCCGTGAGTGGGACGCTCACCAGGGGGTAGCCTGAGGCGGCCGAGAAGCTCCAGGCGTAGCCGGCGGGCGCTGATGTAGGCCGGATCCCGTCTCAGAAGCGATGCCCCGGCGTGGGCGGCGATGAAGGACTCCGTGTGCCGCATGGCCGCCTTGAAGCGGCCCAGGTGATAGAGCGACAGGGCGATCTTCAGTTGGCAGGAGAGGGTCTTCTCCCACCGCCACGCCCGGCGGTAGTGCCACAAAGCCGGTTTGAAATTCCCAGCGTCGAATTCGCGGTCTCCTTCGAGGCTGCACGGGCGTGCCGAGAGGGTCGGCGCGGCGGGGGTGCCGGCGAGGAACGCGAAAAGGGTAAGCAAGGATAGGGTCATAGTCCAGTCCGGGTACACGGGAGATACTGTACCATGACCTGATTGGCCCACGGCGCAAGGAGAAATCCCCGGGTCCTCGTCCCCTCTGGGAGGGAACGTCCTCGCCCTGTGGTAGGGGAGCTGTTGGTTGCCAGGTAATAGGCTGTTTTAAATAAGAATTGAGATAATTGTGGCCCAGGTCACCGCGGTGGGGAGTTCAGGTTGTCGATCTGGGCAGCCGCAGGGTGAAGCAGACGCCCTCCTCCTGGTTCTCCACCGAGAGGAAGCCGCCGTGGGCCCGGGCGATCCCCGAGGAGATGGAGAGGCCGAGGCCTGTGCCTGCAGGGTTTGAGGAGTGGAATGGGTCGAAGATACGCTCCAGCTCGGCTTCTGGGATGTGAGGGCCGTTGTTGAAGAAGGTGATCCCCGCCGTGGCGGCCGGTCCCTCGAGATGGGCAAGGACCGTGACGACGATGCGGTCGCCCTTCCCCTCCATGGCTCTGAGGGCGTTGATGACCACGTTGAGCCCCACCTGCACCAGCTGGTCTGCGTTGCCTCTCACCATGACGGGGTGATCTCCCGGTCGGAGCACCAGCCGGACGTCCCGCTGCCGGCACTCTGCGCCGACGAGGCCCTCCAGCCGGGTCAGGACCTCCCCGAGGTTCAGCGGTGTCATGTCGGTCGTCGGAGGCGCGGCCAGGGAGAGGAAGCGCGCCGAGGTCCGCTCCAGCCGCCGGAGCTCCTCCACGTGGTTGTCCCACATGGCCCGCTCGGGAATGTCCCGCGGGATGAGGGGGTCGATGATCTCTGCGGTCCCCAGGAGACTGTGGAGGGGGTTCTTGATTTCATGGGCGATGCCCGCGACGACCTCGCCCAGTGCGCTGAGGCGGCCGGCCCGTACCAGCTGGTCCATGAGGCGCTCGCGCTCCCTCAGCACGCGCTCGACCCGGCGACGCTGGGCCTTCTCCTTTTTGGAGAGGAACCCCGTCAGGCAGGCGACGCCGAGGTAGAGCACCATCTCCAGGAACTTCTCGATGCCCGCCGCCGGGTCGTGGTGGGCGATGTGGGAGAAGGCGTGGGGGAGGTATCCGGCGATGATGAAGAGGGCCACCGCGCAGCCCACCTTCACCCCTCCTCTCAGGGAGGCGTAGATGAGGGGAAGGTAGTACAGGCGCCGGAGCACGTCGTGGACCCAGTGGAGGTGGGCAGGGACGGTGTAGTGGGCGACCGTGATGAGGACCAGGGGCAGCCAGGTGATCCACAGCAGATCACGGGCCGTCAGTTCCTCTGTGAAGGCATGATGCCGGGTCATGGCTGAGGTCCCTCCCCCTGCGGTGTTCGGCAGATACCGTATTTCTCCATGCGGTAGGCGAGGAAATGGCGCGGGACGCCCAGGAGCTCGGCGGCGCGGGTGACGTTTGCGTCGCGCCGGGCCAGGGCCCACTGGATGACGGCCTGCTCCAGGTCCAGGAGGGTGCGCCCCCCCGTGAAATAGTCCGAGTAAAAACCATCCGCATTCTTTGGGTCCTCGGAGGGGCTTCCCCAGGCTGGGAGATCCTCTTCGCTCAGGGTGTCGTCCGCGCACAACAGGACCAGGCGTTCGCACACATTGGCCAGCTCGCGGATGTTGCCCGGCCAGTGGTAGGCGGTGAGTCGGTTCATGAGGGCCCCGGGGATCTCCAGGCGTCTGCCGGTCGAGATCTCACGGACGAAGTGCTCGGCCAGCGCCGGGATGTCCTCGGACCGCTCCCGAAGAGGTGGCAGCGAAAGCTCGACGACGTTGAGGCGATAATAGAGGTCCTCACGGAAGCGTCCTTCGGAGATGGCGACCTGCAGATCACGATTGGTGGCGGAGACGAGGCGGATGTCGACGGCGTGGGGCTTCTCCTCTCCCACGCCTTGGACCTCCCGCTCCTCGATGGCCCGCAGGATCTTCGACTGCAGCGCCGTGGGGATCTCGCCGATCTCGTCGAGGAAGAGGGTCCCCCCGTCGGCCTGGCGGAATTTGCCCCGTCTCGACTGGTGGGCGCCGGTGAAGGCGCCCTTGGCGTGGCCGAAGAGCTCGGACTCCAGGAGGGCCTCGGGGATGGCGGCGCAGTTGATGGCCACGAAGGGGCCCTCGGCGCGGCGACTCAGGACGTGCAGGCGCCGGGCGAAGAGCTCCTTGCCCGTTCCGCTCTCCCCCGTGATGAGCACCGAGGCGTCGGAGGCCGCGAACCGGTCACAGGCTCGGATCTGTCGCTCCATGGCGTCGCTGCGCCACACGATGGGCCGCTCCACGCCCGTGGCGCGGATGCGCAGGGAGTGTACCTCCCGGGAGAGGGCGGTCTTCTGCAGAGCCCGCGCGATGGTGAAGACCAGCTGGTCCTTGTTGAAGGGCTTTGGAATGAAATCATAGGCCCCCTCGCGCATGGCCGCCACCGCGGCGTCCACGGAGCCGAAGGCGGTGATGACGATGACGGGGAGGTCCGGATGATCCCGGTGCAGCCTCCCGAGCACCTCGAGCCCGGAGATGCCGGGCATCTTCAGGTCCGTGACCACGACATGATGACGGGTCGGGGAGAACAGCCTGAGCCCCTCCTCGCCGCTGGCCGCTCCGTCGACGGCGTAGCCGGCCCGGGTCAGGTTGAAGATGCCGAGCTCCCGGCCGCTCTTGTCGTCCTCGATGAACAGTATGTGCGGGGTGTGTGCGTCCATGGGGCCTCCTCGAGGTGAACGAGTTGCACAAAGCATACCAGAAAAGTCCCCCGGGGGACAGAAGTGGCCCTTTCATCGGTCCATTCGGACCGGGAAAGGAAAAACCTCTTGTACAAAGTGGACGCCTGGGGGTACAATCCGTCTTCATCGACAACACTCCGGGAGAACCCCCGGCAAAGGAGGAAACAGACATGGACTTCAGAAAATATACAGCGGAACTCATCGGTACTTTCTGGCTCGTCCTGGGCGGTTGCGGCAGCGCCGTGCTCGCAGGGCAGGTCATCGGGGTGCCCGGCATCGCCCTGGCCTTCGGCCTCACGGTCATGACCATGGCCTACGCCATCGGCCACATCTCGGGCTGCCACCTCAATCCGGCGGTCTCCCTCGGTCTCCTGGTGGGCGGCCGCATGGAGAAGAAGGACTTTCTCCCCTACATCGTCGCCCAGGTGGTGGGAGCGATTCTGGGCGCCCTGGTGATCTACCTCATCGCCTCCAACGGGAAGGGGTCCTTCTCGGCGGCCCTCTCGGGCTTCGCCTCCAACGGCTTCGGGGATCACTCTCCGGCCAAGTACAAGCTGGTGGCTGCGCTCATCACCGAGGTGGTGATGACGGCGGTCTTCATCTTCATCATCCTGGGCTCCACGGACAAGCGCGCTCCCGCGGGGTTTGCCCCCATCGCCATCGGGCTCGGGCTCACCCTCATCCACCTGATCTCCATCCCCGTGACCAACACCTCGGTGAACCCCGCCCGCTCCACGGGCGTGGCGCTCTTCCAGCACGGCTGGGCCCTCAAGCAGCTGTGGCTCTTCTGGGTCGCACCCCTGGCCGGTGGCGCCCTGGGCGCGGTCTGCTACGGATTCATCGCCAAGACCAAGGGAGAGTAGCCCTCATTCGCTCTGGGATCTCCAGGCGGAGATGGTCGACAGAAAGACCCTGAAGGCCGCCTCGAGATCCTGAACCGCCCCGCCGATGAGCCGCCTGTCCCGCGATGCCCATGAGGTCTCCAGGTGGAGGATGGCCGCCTTGAGCAGGGGCGAGGAGATATCCGCCCCGGCGCCTCTGAGGGTTCGGATGTGATGTCCCATGGCGTCGAGATCGTCTTCCAGACAGCTCCTGATAGCATCGACATGGTTGGGGAAGTCCCGGGAGAAGGTGTCCAGCACCATGGCCGCCAGGCTCTCGTCGCCCATCATGCGGCGGACCAGATCCTCGGGGATGAAGACCTCGTGCTCCTCGATCCGGAAGGGCTCAAGGATCGTCCGCAGGGCGCTCTTCTGCAGCAGGCGCTCCGAGAGCCAGGAGTCCAGGGCGGCGATGAGGTTCTTCGGTGTGACGGGCTTGGGGATGTAGTCGTTCATCCCGGCGGCGATGCACCGCTCGCGGTCGCCCTTCATGGCGTTGGCGGTCATGGCGATGACGGGGATGTGCTGGTTGGCGCCGAACGTGTGGTCCGCCCTCAGGGTTTTGGTGGCCTCGAAGCCATCCATGACCGGCATCTGACAGTCCATGAGCACGAGATCGTAGGGCATGCTCCTGAGGGTGGTGAGGGCCTCCTTCCCGTTGGCGCTCACATCGACCCGGATGCCCAGGCTGGAGAGGATGCCCATGGCCACCTTCTGGTTCACGATGTTGTCCTCCACCACCAGCAGGCGCAGGCCGGTCCCCTTGTATTTGCGCTGGATGGACGCCTTCAGGTTCTTGATGGCCTCCTTCTTCATGGAGACCCCGCTGACGATGGCGTGCAGGGCATGCTTGAGGTGTTCGTAGCGGATGGGTTTTCCAATACTGAACGTGATGTTGGGGTCGGGTTCGGCTCCCTGGTTCAGCAGCGCCTGGGGGCTGCTCATGAGCACGAGCTTGAGGCTGTTTCCGTGTTCGGCGTGGATCGCGCTCAGGAGGTCCCGGCAGCGGTCGGAGAAGGGGCATCTGCCCACAAAGGCGACGGAATAGGGGTGTCCCTCCTCCCGGGCCTGCCGCAGTTCCTGGCGGGCGGCGTGGCCGTCGGCGACGACCGTGTTCGGGTACCCCCACCGGGTCAGGTAGTCGCCCATGGTCTTTCGACACAGTGGGTGGTGGTCCATGACCAGGATGCGCTCGCTGGGCTGGGGGACGATGGTGAACTCGGCGCTCTCCTTGTCCAGGTCGGTCGCGCGTCCCACGGTGATGGTGAAGGCAAAGCGGCTCCCTTCCCCCTCCGAGCTCGTGACGCCGATCTCGCCTCCCATGAGGGAGACGAGCTGTTTGCAGATGGAGAGCCCCAGCCCCGTGCCGCCGAAGCGGCGGGTCGTGGACCCGTCCCCCTGGACGAAGGGGGAGAAGAGGCTGCCGACCTTCTGGGCGGGGATGCCGATTCCCGTGTCGGTGACAGTGAAGCGAAGGGTGTACTGCTGGTCCTCCTGGGACGCGAGGACGACCTCCAGGGAGATCTCGCCGGCGGTGGTGAACTTGAGGGAGTTGCCCAGGAGGTTGTTGAGGATCTGTCGGAGCCGTCCGGGATCGGAGACGATGGCCAGGGGGACCTCGGGGTCCAGATAGGCGTGGTACTCGAGGCCGTTCTCTTCGGCCCTGAGCGCGATGGAGTCCGAGAGCTCCTCGATCATGTTGCGCAGGTGGAAGGGGACGTTCTCCACCTCGAGACGGCCGGCCTCGATCTTGGAAAAATCTAGAATATCATTGATGATTGTCAATAGGGATTCGGCGCTTGCGTAGCTCAGTTCGGCGTAATGGCGCTGCTTCTCGGTGAGCGGCGTGTCCATGAGCAGCCCCAGCATGCCGATGACGCCGTTCATGGGGGTGCGGATCTCGGGGCGCATGTTGGCCAGGAATTCGCTCTTGGCCAGGCTGGCCGCCTCGGCCTTGTCTGCCAGCTCCTTGGCGCGGTTCCGCTCTTCGGTGAGGAGCACGTTGGTGTCCTCGAGGGCGTGGCGCGCTTGTGTGGCCTCGGTGATGTCGGTGTGGATGCCTACCAGGGCGTGGATCTCGCCCTGGCTGTCCACCACGGGGAAGGCGCGCAGCAGGATGGTGAGCTCCTTGCCCGTGCGTGTGCGCATGGGGATCTCTCCACGGAAGGGTCTGCCCGCGCTGATGGTGTCGAAGATCTTCCGGGCGTCGTCGATGTTCCGGTAGGCCGTGGGGCGGTCCCCGGAGTCGACCAGCGCCTGCGGGGTCTCCCACCCGAAGAGCATGGAGAAGGCGCGGTTGTGGTAGAAGTGGACCCCCTTGGGCGTGGACATGCCGATGGCCTCGGAGCTGCTCTCCACCACCATCTGGAACCTGAGGATGTCCACGATGGCCTTCTGCCGGGCGTCCACCATGTCGTTGGCCTTCTGGGCCATATCCTTGAACTCTTGATATTTCAGTTCGTTCGGGTCGATGGTTTCTCCCTCCCGGGCCAGGGAAAAGAACTCCTTGAAGAGGGTGACATCCCGACCGAGCCGTTCGGCCATGACCCGGGCCGAGAGGTGGGCAAAACCGAGGAGCAGCAGGATGACGAGGATTACGGCCGACACCATGAGGACGACGCTGCGGCGCAGGGACCGGTTCTTTCTCGCGATGGCCTCATTGATGTCGGTCATGTAGGAGCCCACGGCCAGCGTCCAGTTCCAGGGCTGCAGGCGTCGTGCATAACTGATTTTGGGAGCCGGGTCGGAGCTTCCGGGCAACAGGTAGGAGTACTGCACGAATCCCCCTGTCCGGGTCGCACCCTTGAGGAGGAGCTCCTGGATGAACAGGGTGTGGTTGTCATCCTGGAGGGAGAGGACGTTCTGCCCCGTCATGCCGTTGTTGGCGCCGTGGAAGATGACCTTCCCGGCGTCCGTGAGGGCGAAGAGGTACTCTCCCGGATTGTGGATGCGGTAGTGGGTGAGGTATCCGCGGGCGAGCTCCTGGGTGTCGGACTCGATGTCTTCGAGATACTCTCCCGTGCCGATGATCCAGCCCAGGGGCTTGAAGAGCTTGACGTAGGAGAGCTTGCGAAAATGCTGCTTATCCGTCGGGACCTTCTTCCAGAGGTAGGAGGAGAAGCCTTCGCCCCGGCCGCGGCAGATACGGATGAAATCTTTGACCAGCCAGACGCCTTCGGGATCCACGAGCCTGGTGGCGTCGGTCCCCTCGAGGGAAGGGTTGTTGGCGTGCACCTTCATGATCCCGTCGTCGATGCCGATGACGAAATAGTACCCTCTCCCCCTGAACCAGCGGATGGCGTGGAGCGCGTCCCGGACGATGGCCTCGACCTCTTCCCGGGGTCGCCCCTGGTAGCGGGTCATGAGGTTGTTGGCCATGTTCCAGGCCTCCTGTACCCTGATCTTGAGCTGGGTCCTGAGGCGCCGCTCAGCCTGACGCCGCTGGAAACGGATGTACTGCTCCGCCTTGTCCACGTGATCGCGCAGGAGGTTCTTCTTGGAGGAGATGGCCCGTTGCCGGTAGTCGGCCATCTCCCTGCGGAACCGGATGATCTCGGTGAGGATGAAGTAGGCCCCAAGGAGCGCCACGGAGGTAGCGATGATGAGAAACAGCTGCTTGCGGATGGCATTGACGAATCGTGTTTTCATCGGGGGCCCAGACATTGGTCTTTATGTGTCCACCATACCACCAACACAGAAGGCCCCCTACTCTTTTTTAGGCCCGTGATGCGCTTTTGAAGCATATCTGCAAACCATTTCAAGGCGCTGGCGAGCGACGCGAAAGTCGCAGGCCGCTGTGCGATCAGTTGGATCATGCAATCCTTTCATATCAGGCATTGTAGGTGGTTTTGGCGCGGAATTTCTCTTTAATAAGCGTTTTAAACCCGCGGCCCACCTCATTTGCGCGCTGCATGCGGTTTTGTGGTATTTGATAACATGATGATAACTATGGTGATTTTTTGATTTTTCGGATTGACAAGTTTTTCATGGTCAGCTACACCCAGAAGTATCGAAGGGACTCATGATCCGGGCGGCTTCTGCCAATCAATACGAGACCCCCTTTTTTTCAACCACTGTCACCGCCCGACTATGGATCCCCTTCGATGTGCCTCAATCTGAGGTACAACGGTTGACGCGAAAAAAGGAGGCTCACCCCATGCACATCGCGCTCGTCCACAATCTCCGCCAGTCGTCCGGCAATGACGACGATCAACCTCCCTCGACATCCCTCCCTGCATCCGACCAGGACATCTACGCAGAGTGGGATGACATCGAGACCATCTCCGCGGTCGAAAATGCGCTCAGGAGGGAGTACGACGTCACGCTCGTGAACGCCGACCACCATGCCTTCGAGAAGCTCAGGGATCTGCGGCCCGACCTGGCCTTCAACATGGCCGAGGGGCTCTTCGGGGCCGGACGCGAGGCCCAGATGCCCGCCATCCTCGACATGCTGGGCATTCCCTACACGGGCAGCGACCCCGTCACCCTCGGGATCAGCCTGGACAAGCAGCGGACCAAGGAGATCCTCTCTTGGCACAAGATCCCGACCCCGCGCTTCACCGTGGTGGAGAAGATCGCCGATCTGCCCCACAGGCCCCACTATCCCCTCATGGTGAAACCCCTCTTCGAGGGGTCCTCCAAGGGAATAACCAACTCGTCCCTCGTATACAACCGCACCGAGCTGCGCCGTCAGGTGGACTTCATCTTCGCAAACTACGGCGAAGGCGCTCTGGTCGAGGAGTTCCTCCCCGGGCGTGAGTTCACCGTGGCCATGATCGGGAACGGCACAAGCCTGAGGGTGCTTCCCATCGTGGAGCTCGATTTCGGCGTGCTGCCCGAGGGCGCGCTCCCCATATATTCCTACGAGGCCAAGTGGATCTGGGACACCGAGGAAGACCCGCTGCGGATCTTCACCTGCCCGGCCCGCCTCGATGATGCCCTCGAACAGCGCATCAGCGCCATGTGCCGGCAGACCTTCAACGTCTTCAAGTGCCGCGACTGGTGCCGCATCGACGTGCGCCTGGACGCCGCCGGCGTGCCCCACGTCATCGAGCTCAACCCCCTGCCGGGCATCCTCCCGAGGCCCGAGCAGAACAGCTGTTTCCCCAAGGCCGCCCGTGCCGGGGGACTCAACTACGATGAGATGATCCTCTCCGTGGTGGCCGAGGCCCGTGCCCGGCTGCACCTCACCGGCGAGCAGGTCTATGCGTATAGCGGTCTGCTTTAATCGCGTCCCCGAGATCCTGCTGCGCGGCGAGGAGAAGGACCGGATCTCCGAGGAGGGCGCCGAGCACGAGGCCGCCTCGGTGCACTCAGCCCTCGCCGAGCGCGGGTTCGATGCCGTCCTGGTCCCCCTGGGCGGGTCGATCCCCGAGTTCCTCGGGGAGCTGTCCCGGGTCGCGCCCGACGCCGTCTTCAACCTCTGTGAGGGGTTCTGGGGGGACAGTCACCTGGAGATGCAGGTGGCGGGTCTCTTCCCGCTGCTCTCCCTTTCGTCCACGGGCTCCGGCCCCTTCGCCCTGGGGCTTACCCAGGACAAGGTCCTGACCAAGACCCTCCTTGAGGCCCATGGTGTCCCCACACCGGCCTGGCGGGTCGTGGCGCCCGGCCAAACAGTGCCCGACTGCGGGGGGCTTGCCTTTCCACTCTTCGTCAAACCGCGCAGCGAGGACGCCTCCCTGGGCATCGGCATGGAGAGCGTCGTCCAGACCGCCGCGGAGCTGGAGGAGCGCGTGGCATACATCCACGCCACCTACGCTCAGGACGCTCTGATCGAGGCGTTCATAGACGGACGGGAGTTCAATGTGGCCCTCCTCGGACACGAAGCCCCGGTGATGCTCCCCCCGTCGGAGATCGTCTTCGCGGGGCATCTTGGGGCGCCCATCGTCACCTACGAGGGGAAGTGGGAGGAGGAGTCCGACCAGTACACGGGGACCCTGCCCCGGTGTCCCGCCCCCCTTGAGCCTGCCGAGGAGGCGGCTCTCCGCGGGGTCGCCGAGCGGGCCTATGTGCTGTGCGGCCTCCGGGACTACGGGCGGGTGGACATCCGCATGGCCCATGGTGTTCCCTACGTCCTCGAGGTCAATGCCAACCCGGACATCAGCCCCACGGCGGGGCTCGCCCGCAGCGCCCGTGTCGGCGGAATTCCCTACGAAGATCTCATCGAAAGGATCGTGCGCGATGCCCTCGCCCGAAAATACCCTGCGTGAACTGCGTCGAGACGACCTTGGACCCCTGGGGACCATTCTGGTGGACACGGGAGCCTTCACCGCCGAGGAGGTGGACTGCGCCCTCGAGCTGCTGGACATCGTCCTGGACGAGCCCGCGCAGACCGACTACCGCGTGGTCGTCTCCGCCGTGGACGGCGAGGTGGCCGGGTACGTGCTCTACGGTCCCATTCCCCTGACCGCCGCGGCCTGGGATGTGTACTGGATCGCCACCTCGCCGGGGCTCCAGCAGCAAGGGCACGGGCGCCGGCTCATGGCGCGCTGCGAGGAGGACATCGCCGCTTCGGGAGGAGGTCTGGTGTGCATCGAGACCTCGTCCCAGGAGGGATATGCGCCGACCCACCGGTTCTATGAGGCGCTGGGCTATCGCGTCGAGTCCAGGATCCGGGACTTCTACAAGCCCGGCGACGATCGGCTCACCTACGTCAGACGGCTTCAAGGGAAATGACGGCGTGGCCGCCTGGGGTCATCGGGGGCGCCAGGTGTGACGGCGGCGCAGGACGACGAGGGCCGTAAGCCCAAGGGTCCAGAGCGCGAAGCCGGGGAGGTCGCCACCGGGATGCGGAGCGCTGGTGCAGCCCGTTTCTGGTTTTGCGGCGGGAGGCTCGGTGACGGCCAGGGTGAGGCCGTTCTCCACACTGGTGGTCCCTGAGTCCGGGTTGGTGAGGGTTATGATGTAGGAGCCAAGCAAGGCGGTAGGCGACGTGCGCAGGGAGACGGAGAGCTCCTGGGCGGAGATGCGGGAGACCGAGAGCACCTCGAGCTGCCCCTGGGGCTGGAAGGAGAGGGTGATCCCTTCCTGGAACCCCGTGCCGCGGATGCGCACCGTCGTTTCCACGTCCACGGGGATCGTGTCTGGTGTCACCAGCGTGACAGCGGGGAAGGGGACCGTGGGGCGGATCAGCAGGCGATAGGGTGTTCCCATGGTGGGGACGCTGTTGACGGTGAAGGACTCTTCCCCCAGGTTCATGACCATGAGCAGCATGTCTCCGGACAGGGACGGGTCGATCTCCAGGGAGACGGGGGCGCCGTAGCCCGAGCTGGTCAGGAACACGTCGTGCTCCAGAGAGATGGCGGCCAGAGCCCACTTCCCGTCGTCGGCCCCGTACACCTCGATGGTCATGGGGCAGGTGAAGGTCCCGGGGTTGGACAGGGTGAAGTAGTTTACCCCGAAAGGCTTTGGCGCGAGGGTCTGTGGCGCGTCGTACGTGTACTCCTTGCCCATCCCGAAACTGCCCGACATCCGTGGCACCGGCCTGATGCCATCGGCGTAGGGCATGGTGGCGTGCCGCGAACCGGCGTTGCGGTCGACAAACCACCGGGAGGCCGAGAATCCGATGAAGGCCTCCTCCAGGGTGCTCCCCTGCTCCTTGAGGAGCGCGTCGATGGCCCTCAGGTATCCCGTGGAGTTGGAGGCCTTCTCCTGCATGGCGTGTTCCCAGATCCGCCGCACGAAGAAGGCGTCCTCGGGGCCCTCTCCGTAGGTCGCCGAGAGGTACAGCGGCCAGATGAAGCCGTCGTAGATGTAAGTGTTGCCGTACTGCCAGAAGGCCGCTGTCCCGTCGGCCAGAGACCAGTGCGGGTTCTCCTGGAAGTTGCCGATGCTGCCGTAGCCTCTGGCCGAGCCGGGGAACAGGGCGTTCATCATGTACATGGAGGTGTTCTCCCAAAAGGGGATGGCCTCTTCGCAGTCCATGGCGCCCTGGGTGGCGTGACTCAGTTCGTGGGCGACCACGGGGCCGATGGAGCCAGAGATCAGGCTGTCGCTGATGCACACGTAGG
>QKIM01000297.1 GCA_003249585.1 Deltaproteobacteria bacterium | reverse complement strand
CGCCGGTCGCGTTCCGCTCGTTGCTGAAGGAGAGCTTTCGCAGGTGTCTCAGGGGCGTGAGCGCCGCAAGCCCCTGGGCCGTCGCCCTGAGCGGATACAGTGAGAACTCCTCGAGGAGGGGGATGGTGCCCAGGATCCGCAGCTCCTTGTCCCCGAAGGGGGTGGCTTTGGTCTCGGATTCCTTCACGAGCTTGATCAAGCGCAACCGGGGCGCCTTGGCCAGATGCGCGACCGTCTTGGCCGAGAGGCCGTTGCACACGTCGGAGAAGGAGAATTCCTCGAGCTGTCGGACGTCCAGCTTCTGGAGCTGCTCATCGCAGAAAGAGGGGATCGACGAGACGGACCAGCGGGTGAGGGGGACCCCTGAGAGGTCCAGTGATTTCACCCTCGGTGACAGGTCGGCGGGGAGCCGGCCCAACTGCTCGATGCCGACGCGTTTCTTCCTGCGCAGCTCCTCGACGATCGCCGGCCTCTCCAGAAGGGACCACAGGGACAGATTCACCTGGGTGAGGGTCTTGCGCTCCACCAGCTTGTGCGCCGCCGCGCAGTACCTCGACCGATCCTTCTTTGGCATGAGCACGGGCAAGGTGAGTCGGCGGAGCGTCCTCGATGAGGAGAGGGCCGCGAGGGCGTCGGCCGCGATGAGGGCCTCCGAGAGGTCCAGCTCCCAAAGGCCTGGGAGGGTGGCGATGGCCCCCGCCAGCTTCGCGCTGACGATACCGGAGACCTGCAGCCGGGTGAGGGCCGTCATGGCCCGCACGCCCACCACCTCCTCGTCCTCGGAGTCCGCGGAGAACTGGAGGGTCGTGATGCTCTTGCGGGCGGCGACGATCTTCCAGTCCCCGGCCGAAAGGAATCGCACGCGCAGGGTGCTCAGCCGGGGGAAGCGGGAGAGCCATCGGGTCCAACCCTTTTGCACCTTGCACAGGGACAGATCCAGCGTATCCACCCCCGGGATGGCCACCAGCGCTTTCCAGTCCTTGTCGAGAAAGGCCTTTGACGAGCGCATCTTCTTGAGCAGCCCATCCCGCACCAGCTTCTGCGCCGGCGACAGCGCAGGGGCCGAGGGCGCCTTCTTCGCCGGGGGCTTGGGGGCGGCCATGGCCCGGGGCGCGTGCAAGGCGATCGGGGCCTTTCCTTTTGGGGGTTCTGCTTTCGGCTGTTGTTCGGTCTTCGCGCATGCGACCAGCGCGAGGGAGACCAGCAGTGTTCGAGACAGGGTCAAGGGGCACCTTCCTGTGATGATTGAGGACATCCTACCACAGTGGGACACACATGCGGGCAACAAAGAGCCTCACGGCCTCTCGCCCCCCCTCGGGTACCACGCGAAATTTGGTTGCGCGTCACCGGTCCTCGGGCCCGGTGCGATTCACTGTCGCCGGATCGTCCTGCGGGCGAAGGCGAGGAGGAAGAGGAGCCAGAGGACGGGCAGGGTCGAGGTGCGGGGGCCGGAGGGATGGGAGGCGGCACTGCAGGAGCATCCTTCGCCTCCGAGGTTCGTCCCCGAGGCCGAGGAGAGGCGCTCCGGCGGGGTCTGATCCCCCGTGGGATATGCCTCCGGGTCGACGGTCTCCGAGCCCGACTGGCCGGGCTGGATGGTCACGGTCATCTCCGGGGAGGGGCAGTCCATGAGCACGCCCTGGGGGTTCACGAGCTGGAAGGTCTCGCTGACGGGCAGGGTCTCGGACTCTGTCATGGCGACCTTGAACCGGATCACCCCGGTCTCGCCCGGCGCCACCTCCTCGGGGAACATCCCGGCCACGTCCCACGCGGCCCACTCGCCCGGGGCGTAGAGCAGGCTCTGTTGCCCCTCCTCCCTCGCCGTCTGGGAGACCAGCCAGATCTCGTTGGGGCGCCAGGTGGCACTGCCCTGGTTCCGGAACGCCACCCACACGTCTCCCTGCTCGCCGGGAGGGAGCGCGAGGGGATAGGACACGTCCACCAGACTCGCGGCGTAGGTCGGCGGCGGGTCCCCCATCTGGCTGGGATGGCCGTCGTCCACCAGGCCGTTGCAGTTGTTGTCGATGTTGTCGCACAGCTCGGGCACGGGATCGTTCAGCCGCACGCACTGGATACAGCCGTTGAAGCAGCGGATACTGCCGGCGCTGCAGATACCCAGCTCACCCGTGTCACAGACCTGGGTGCCGCCCCCGGGGTCTGGGCCGTCACAGGCGCTCCAGCCGTTCCACTGACAGCTCCCGGAACAGGTCCGCTGCTGGGAACCGCAGTCGCAGCAGGCCTGCGACTCGGTGGCGCCTGGAGCGCAGACGCCCTGCCCGGCGCAGGTCGACCAGGAACCCCACTGGCAGCTGGAGCTGCACACCCGGGACTGGGTGCCGCAGTTGCCGCAGGCCGCGGTCTGGCTGCTCCCCACCGAGCAGACCCCTTCACCGGAGCAGGAGGACCAGGAACCCCACTGGCAGCTGGCGTTGCACCACCGGGTCTGGGTACCGCAGTCGCCGCAGGCCGAGGTCTGGCTGCTTCCGGCCGAACAGACGCCCTCTCCGGTGCAGGAGGACCAGGAACCCCACTGGCAACTGGAGTTGCAGGTTCGGCTCCGGGTGCCGCAGTCCCCGCAGGAGGCGGACTGGGTGGCGCCGGGCGAGCACGCGCAGGTGCTGATGTTGATCCGGCTGGCCGCCGAGTAGGAGCTGGAGTAGCTGCGCAGGTTGTGGATGACGCCGTAGGCGCAGCCGATGGCCTCATAGGTCCAAAAGGAGCCCCAGGGGTCTCCGGACTGAAAGACCACCACGTGGGTGGTGCTGGCGAGCACATCGCCGGCCTGCAGGCTGCTGCGGGAGATGACGTTCCAGTAGGCGGTGCTGGAGCGGAACGAGTTGGCCACGTAGGGTCCGTGACCGCAGGTGGTGGTGGCGATGGCGTCCGGCACCTGCCACACCTTGTTGACCAGCCCGGAGCAGTCGGCGCCGTAGCTGCCCGTGTGTGTGCACGAAGGGCAGTTCCCGCTGCACGAGCCCGCGCTGCAGGACCAGTTGGGGCTGCAGCCGCTCTGGCACCAGCAGGACCCGCCCCAGTAGTAGGAGAACCCCACGGCCGAGGCGGCGCGGCAGATGAGTTCCTCCCGTGTGTTCCAGGGCGGGGCCGCATGACCGACGCGAGGGGCCACGGGCAGGCCGAGCAGCACGGCGAGAACGGCTACAGCGAAGATGTTTCTGCCGAGGAGGGTCATCTCCACCTCCACTTGAGGACGAGGACGCCCATGGGATCGAGCACGAGCTGGTATACGGTACCGTCACGGGTGACCTGGAACTCGCGGAACTGCGCCCACTCCCCCAGCACCCAGGACGATTCGAACTGTCCCAGCTCATTGAGCTGGTCATCGTATCGCAGGCCGACCATGCGCTCATCGATGATCTGGCGCGGATCCTTGGGATCGGGTTCCATGACATGGAGGAGGACGTAGAGGTTTCGCTCTTCGTCGGCTTCGATCCACGCGATGCGGACGATGGGGTCGGCGAACACGACGGCGGTCTGCGCCACCGACACCTGCTTGATCAGGTCGTCGAGCCAGATCTCCACACCCCCGAGACCATCCATGCGGGCGCCCACAGAGAGGCGGTCGGCTTCGAAGATCCGCCCGGGCCGCAGCGCTCTCATGCTGGGCTCAAGGCGATCATCGAGCACCTGCACCATGTGGACGTGCGCATATTCGAGCCACACTCCGTCGGCTTCCAGGAACATGGCCGTGATGCCGCCGCCCTCCGGGATGCCCGGCCCCTCCACCGAAAACTCTCCGGAGAAATTGCCGTCGGGATCCAGCACCACCAGGGACCGCCGGACGAGCCGGTCAAGGAGGATGATCTCGCCTTTCTCAGTGACCACGAGGTCCTGGAAGGTGGGCGCAAAGATGGGGATGATGCTCTCCAGCTCCCCGTTCTCCGCGAAGTGCAGCACCCGCAGGTTCACCTGATCCAGCAGGTAGAGCTCGCCGCTCCCGGTGACATAAAAGCTCATGGGGCCTTCCGAGGCGGACTCGTCACCGTCGAAACGGCCTGCGGCGACGTCATCTTTCCCCCAGGGGAGCGCCAGGACGACATGGTTCTCGATCTTATCCTCTGCCAGGAGGTTCGTGGTCGCGGACCTGTCCTGGCCCATCGCCGACAGGCACAGGGGCGCGAGGATCAGGATAAAGCTCAAGGACACCAAGATTCGTCGCATGCGAAAACCTCCGTTGCGAAACGGCGACCGCCCAAAAGACGACCCAACGTTATAGTTTATGACCACATCGGAGATGGCGTCAAGCCCAATATGGCCACGGAGGGTCACAGAGCCCCCGTCGCGGAATGCAGATACCTCGTTTCTCCCCTGAACCCTGGCTCCCGGACCGTGCAATCGAAAAACCGTGACCAACCGGGTCGTCACACCCAGAGCCAGACTGGATGCCATGGAGCCGAAAACAAAGGATGGAAATGGATGCTTCCTCTGGGATATAGTGGTGTCGATGTCGCCATCCACCCCCCAACCACCGGAATCTCCCAAAAATCTGGCCATGGCGCCAACGGTGTCCTTCTCCCCGGAATCTGACGGGGCGCAGGATGTGGCCACCGCCGCCACCGTCGCCCAGATCACGCAGACGGGCACCGGTGACGTGGACGTGAGCGCGCCCACCGTCTCCCTCCCCCCCCAGGATGACGGAGCCGACGATGTCGCCGAGGCGCACACCCTGCACGCCGCGGATCTCTCGGGCGCCGCCACCATCT
>QKIM01000277.1 GCA_003249585.1 Deltaproteobacteria bacterium | reverse complement strand
CGGAGTCTCCCACCCTGCGCAGGGCATGGGCAGGCAGAGCGACGGCGAGGAGCAGGGCGATAGTCAGGATTTTCATGGACATCTCCGTTTTGGGCCCGGAGCTGCGGGCGGTTGTTGACCGGACCTCCGGTATTCAGACGGTATTAGTATCAGGTTACGGGCCCGGGGGCCAAAAAAAAAGCCGGCCCCGGGCTTCATCCGGGCCTGGCGGGAGGGCCGGGAACGCTGGAATTTCGGTGTGGTGGGCCCGGGGGGCTCTGTCGGGGAGGCCATCGGGCACAAGTCTATAAGGTTAACTTGACCTTCCGGCCTAAAACATTTATCCTTACTCGTTCCCAAATACGTGCTTTGACCCCGTTTCGGAGCATCGGCGGCACTTCGAACAGGCAGTCAAGCCGGGCGAATTGGAGGAATACATGGCCGAACAACAAGCTTATGTACTGGATGGCCGGTTCTCCCTTGGACCGCTCCTCGAACGGGTGGCCGTGGGTGACTACTACGACGCGACGGATCTTCAGAGCGGCACCAAGGTCGTCCTCTTTATCTCCCACCCTACGGTTCTCCCCGATGCCGTTCGTCTGCAGAAGGCCCGCGCAGAGATCGAGGCGATCTCGTCCGCCAAGGTTCCGGGAGTCGATCCGCTCATCTATTGCAATGTGCTGCCCGACGGCAGACTCTTCACCGTCCGCGCAGGGCAGAAGGCGGCTCCGCTTTCCAGCCGGATCTCCCAGGGAACCATCCATTATCTCGAAGCGGCCCAGCTCCTCGTGACCCTCGTGGCGACGCTGGAACGGGCGGCCTCCGTGGGCGTGTTTCACCGGGAAATAGGCCCCGCCAATGTCCTCTTTCTCAGTGAAAACACATTGGGAATAAAGAATTTCGGGCTGGCTCAGCCTCTGGGGAACGGGCTCTTTGGAGATCCCTGGTTCATGTCCGCCGAGCAGACCATGGGGCAGGATCCCGGGCTCGCCTCGACCATCTACAGCCTCGCCTGTCTTTACTACTACATGGTCGTCGGGCTGCCCCCCTTTCAGGACGCGGACCCGACGGTGCTCTACCAGCGACACAGGCAGGAGATGCCCGTGGCGCCCTCCAAGGCCCGGCCCGATGTCGTGCTGCCCGAGGCCGTCGACACGGTCATCCTCAAGGCCATGGCCAAGGACCCCTCGCACCGGTACCCGACCATCGCCTCCTTCATGACGGATCTTCTGGCCGCCGTGAATCCCCAGGCGGTGTCACAGCAGGCCATCGCCGCGACGGTGGCCTCGGATCCGGTGGTGGTTCCCCAGCCGGCCCCTCAGCCGGCCCCGACCGCTGCACCCATGGTGACGCCGACGTCAACGGTCCCATCCGAGGCGTATTCGGCTCCGATGGCCGTGCCCCAGGCCGCGCCCCAGGAAGAGTCACAGGATTCACCCCAGGAAGAGTCGGACGACGACGACGGCCCCCGATCGCCGCGTCGGCGCAAACGGGGAGGATTCCGGGAGACGCTCTGGTTCAAGAAGGGCGAAGAGGCGCGGGTCGAGGAGCCCGCCGGGGCGGATGACCTCATGAAGGTCGAGCAGGGCACGGGGACCCTCTCTGACAAGAACAAGTCCCTGGAGGAACGCTACCGGGACGGCTCGGAGAACCTCACGGCCGACGACCGGCGCAAGTTCTCCGTTCGCACGGGACAGACCGGCGTCTTCTCCGCAGTCAAGGTCGAGGATGTCAAGGCGGTCGAGGCCAAACGCGAGGTCGTCGAGACGGAGATGGCCGAGCAGCGCAAGAAGTCAAAGCTCGTGTGGGGCATCATCGCGCTGGTGGTCATCGCCGGTGGCGTGGTTGGTGGGATCTTCGCCGCCAATACCATTTTGTACAAAGAAAAATTCTCACCCAAGGGCATCGAGGAGATGGAGGCGCTGCTCACGTCGGTGAAGCCCGCGCCCAAGCCGCAGTTCCTGCTGGCGGTCTCCACGGATCTCAAGGCGCTCGTGGTCAAGGCCAGGGCGGCCCTCAAGGAGGGCCGGCTCCTCCCGGCCACGGCCCAGGGAAATGGCGACTCCGCAGCGGAGTACATCCTCTCGCTCATCAAAATGAAGAAGGACGACAAGGCTGTCGAGGCGCTCAAGGCCGAGTTCACCGCCTACACACTCTCGCGGGAATTCGCCGGCAAGCACCGGGACGACATGCCCATGCTGGTGCGGCTGTCCGCAGCCCTCGAGCAGATCAATCCCAACAACTCGGCCAGCAGCACCTTCAGGCAGATGGTGCAGTTCTATCAGACCAAGAAGGGGCAGCGCTACGCCAAGAAGACCCCCATCGGGAACTATATGGACATGCTGCCCTACCATCCCCCGCTGAAAAACTGGGACTACGTCTCCCGCGACAAGCTCACGGCCTGGATGAAGACGCACCGGCGACGTGGATCCATCAAAAAGGATGAAAACTTTGCCCTCATGTTGCACCTGCGGCTCACCTCGGACTTCCTGAAGAAGTCCGATGACTCGGTCATCGCCCCCTACGACGATTGCGGCATGTGCGCCCTCGTGACGCTCGAAAAGATCATCAAGGATCTCTCGGCCGGCAAGAAGCTGCGCAACCGCCGACTCGTCCGGATCCAGGCCGACCTTCCCAAGCTCAAGCAGGCGGTGCTGGGGCAGATATACAAGCTCCTCGACGGATATCTTGAGAAGAAGGACTACCGGATGGTCAAGCGTTCCATCTACGCCATCAGCCGCTTCTTCAGCACGACCGACAAGAAGGCCCTCGAGGTCATGGGCAAGGTCGGCAAACTGCTGCCTCCCGATTCCCTCTCCAAGGTCTCTCGGGAATTCGTCACTCCCAAATAGGTGTTCATGCGCACGTTCACGACCCTCACGATCCTCGCGCTCCTCGCGGCCTGTACCCCCAAGAACGGGGCTCGGAGCGTCTATTCCCGGTGGAGGACCTCCTGGGCCGATCGGGACGGCGCGGGCATCCATCGTGGGCTCTCCGAGCGCTGGCGTACCATCAGCGACCCCGAGCGGTGGCGTCAGGCCTCGGCCGACAAGACAAGGAAGACCGTCCCCATCCCCTCCAAGGATGTCAAGGTCGAGTGGATCGCGTCCATCGACAGCGAGCTCGGGCCCCTCACCATGAAGAAGACCCCCAAGGGGTGGCGCTTCGTCGGGGCGCCCTTCCCACGCTACTCCCGCGGCACGCCCAAGGAGGCGGTCACCGCCTTCATCTTCGCCCTGAAATTTCAGCGCCTCGACATCCTCTCCTCGCTCCTCACAGAGGAGTTTCGGATCTCCCTGAGCAAACCTGAGCTCAAGGCCCTCTTCGATCTCAAGAAGCGGGAGATTCGTGAACTATTGAAAAACCTCGAGAACGCAAAAGGCAATCCGATTCTGGTCCAAGGCAAGAACGCCGTCTTCCCGTACTCCGACACCAAGAGCCTGAAGCTGGTGCAGGAGGAGGACGGCTGGTGTATCGTCGACCCGGATTGATAGGTGCTCTATTGAAGACCTCACGCAGCATACTCCCTCTGGCTCTCCTCCTCCTGTGGCCGGCCGCGGGCTTCGCCAAAAAGGGTGAATCCAAGGCCCCCAAGCCCAACGGCTCCCACTTCCTCATGGTGACTGGCCCCGAGGAGTACTGGAAAACCCTCGGGAACATGGCCGTCACGACGGCCCAGCGCCTCGTGAAAGATGGAGCGGTCATCACGCTCCCCTTCATCGAGCCCGTGAAGGAGCCGCCCCTCGACGTCTTCAACGCGGCGTACAAGAAGAAATACCGCAAGGGCGTCAAGCGATACAAGAAGGGCAAGTACAAGGCGGCCATCCCCCTGCTCAGCGACGCCATTGCGCAGTTCACCACCATGGGGGAGACTTACGGGTGGACGTACAACATCCGCCGCAACCTGGCCCTCTCCTACATGTATCTGGGAGCGGCCCAGCTCCTAGAAGCCATGATCGACGAGGCCCGGACCAGCTTCCGGCTTGCCAACTCCGTCTACCCCGGATACCCCCTCCCCAAGGCCGCCTTCTCCAACAAGAGCACGCTCGAGGCCTACAACAAGGCCATCGAGATTCCCGGTGGCGGTACCGGTGAGCTCATCGTCAACTCTTCGGTCCAGGGCTTCGTCTTCGTAGACGGGCACATCGTCGGGGTCACCCCCACGACCGTCTCCGGTCTCAACCCCGGCACCCACGGCGTCGTCTTCGCGCGCATCGGCTACAAGCCGGTGTTCCTCTCGATCAAGCTCTCCGAGGGCGGCCGGGGCGTGGCGGACTTCAGCAAGGTGGTGAAGTCGAGGGAAGATCTGTTCAAGAAGTACATCCTCCCCCTGGACAAGGACCTTCGTGCCGCCGGCAAGGAAGTCCCCGCCCGGGTCAAGGAGTTGTCGAAGCGCCTCAGGGTCAAGAACACCATCATCATCCGATCCAGCGCCAACGACACGGAGCTCTCCTGGTACGAGGACACCAACGGCTCCTGGCAGAAGCGTGTGCGCCGCGAGAACGCCGTTCCTGGCAACATGGAGACGGAGCTGTGGAAGAAGCTCATGGTTCCCAAGCCCATCATGGATATCGGCAGCATCTCCTCCAACGTCAACCGCTGCTTCTCCGACCGGGATTGTCCAGGCGGTGAGTGCCTCGGGGGACGCTGCATCTCCACGACCCCCATCTACAAGACCTGGTGGTTCTGGACGGCCGTCGGCGTCGGGGTCTCCGCGCTCGGTGGCGGCACCTACCTCCTCTTCAAGTTGAAGAACCGCCCCTCCTTCGAGTTCTCCACCCCCTGAGGCTCCCCTCTCTCCCCGAAAAT
>QKIM01000263.1 GCA_003249585.1 Deltaproteobacteria bacterium | reverse complement strand
GTACTTCGACGGATCTGCCTTCGATGATGTCGCCGGTCTCGCACCGTGGGACGTGCCTGTGGGCACGATTACCCGTGCGGTGGTCGCTGCTGGTGGCGTCGGCTGGATGATCTTTCACGCTGGCGCTTTCGCAGGGAGGTCGTAATGGCGAGATTGATCACTTCGGATTTCGTCCTTGATCAGAACCGAGCGCGTGGTGGTGACAAGCTTGTCACTGAGTACGCCATCGGGGAACAGGTCAAGAGATTTGAGATCCCGAAGAACCCAGACGGAACGCTGAAGCGACTTCGCATGACGAAGCCCGTTGGTGAGTTCCTGGGTACTGGCAACATGGTTGAGGAACTGGCTCAGTATGTCACTGTGGACATCGAGTCAGGGCGGCAGGAAGTGCCGCTCCTCTATAAGGGCGTCTACGACACTCGTACCAACCCGAACTTCCCGAAGTTCATTGACAGCGGATTCTCAATGTTCGCTGACGCTGTGTTCTTGCAGCACCTTGAAGGTCAGGAAGTCCGATTCGGTACCACCCGTGCGGAGATGGGTCCGGTCGTTCCGATCCTGACCTACTCCTCGGGATTCGAGTGGGACGAAGACGTCGAAGAGTTCGATGAAGGATGGCGAGTTGGCTTGGCCAACGAGGCGATCGGGAAGGCGTATAACGCTCTCCTCAATCACCTTCACTTCTCTCCGTTCATCAACTCCGACTACACGGTTGCCACCGGATTCGGCAACGAGACGGCCTACCAGACGCATGCGTCCGGTGATCGTCTTGAGAGCATCCGCCTCACTCTGAGGCAGGCGCTCTACGACGCCTCCCTGAAGGTTGACTCCTTCGGACGGAAGCACGCCATCCGGCCCACCGTGGCACTCTGCAACCTCGCAACAGCGTATGAGTTGAACGATGCCCTCTCACTGATCAGTGATCAGTCGGGTATTGCCAACCCTGGTGCCTCAGAGTTCTTCATCGGTCGTCGTTCAGACACCGCTGGACCGAACCCGAGCGTCAACCAGATCTCAACCATCATCGCTTACGAAGGGGAGTCCATGCAGATGGGCAACCTGATCTGGAACTACGGCACCTTTGCGAACAACCAAGTGGTGCTCGTTCAGCCCAGACGTAACGCCTGGGAGTTCATCAAGCATGATCTCCGAGTCGATACTGAGCGTCCTTCAGACCTTTCGAGGCTGATCATCGCTCAGATGGTTGCAAGGGCACGTCGGGGTCTGTTGAATGCGGTCGAGAGCAACTCCTGGAAGGCGCTACTCGCATGAGCATCAGATACCCCAACGCCAACTACCCAACGGCTTACGATGAGGCCAACATGCAGAAGTCGACCGATGTACCGGTCAACGATGCTGCTGCCAACCTCACCGTTACCGAAGCTGCTGCTGGCTACGGCCCTCTCATGGAATCGGCTGTTACTGGTAAGGACGTGGTCACTGACCCCCGAACCATGACGCCCGCTCCCAAGGTTTCAGAGCCTGAGGCTCTGGATACCGAGGACCTGTAGGAAACGGTCAGCAAATGACAGAGGGAGGGTCACTCCGGTGGCCCTCCCTTCCTACAATGGAGGTCAGCCATGGCCATGAATGACCTCGAACTGATGCGGCTCTACCTGAGGGATCAGGACGAGGACAACTTCCGATTCAACGACGAAGATCTTCAGCAGTTGTATGAAGGTGAAGGGAGCGTTGAGGCAGGGGTGGCTCTCGGCTGGCTCCTTGTGGCTGCTGAGATGGGAGAGTCTGCCGTCTCGGCCTCGATCGGCAATACCTCTGAGTCTTATGGACAGCCAACTGAGCGGTACAAGGTTGCCATGGCAATGCACCACTACTGGAAGTCCAAGGATCCGAATGCTGCCACGGGATGGGGTTCAGGACTGTGGTGGGAAATAGTTCCTGACTGGGCTGAGGGAACTGGCGGGATCATTGCTGAACTTATCGAACACCGGCAGTTCATCCTCGACAACTACTCGTCGGGTGATCCGCTTCCCACCTTCTAGCATGGCTTCGTGCCATACAAAGCTCCCGGCTTAGGCGACGATCGGATTGACTGGCTTCTCGTAGAAGTACGGCGAGCACAAAACACTCTCGATCAGAAGATCGCTGAGGCCCAGGCTCTGCCGGATACTGAGCCATCCAAAGCCAAGAGAATTGCTCGCCTCAATCAGATGAAGCGAGAGGTGGATTCGACCTACACCGAACTGACGGGAAAGGTGCGGATCTGGGCTGATAGAGACCTTCGGAACTTCTATCAACGGGGGCACAACACTGCCTCAGCCCAACTAGGAACAGGGTTCTCGTTCACCACTCCGCACAAAGAGGCCATAGATCTCATCAGCTTCGACGCTTTCGATGATGTTGCCACCAGACTTCAACAGGTCAGTGATGGGTTTGCCACCAATGTGGAGCTACAGAAAGCCTTTGAGCGTTTGGATCCCTCCCAGGTGGTGGCGATTCAAGAGCAGGGCAGGACTGCCGTTGCCCAGATGCTCTTGAGTGGAGAAGATCCAAGAGTCATCTCCAAGCGGCTCGCTCAGGATCTGTGGTCGCAGGGGATTCCGATCATCGATTCAAGTGGTCGGCGCTGGAATCCTGAGACCTACACCAGGATGTTGGTTCGGACCAAGAGCGCCAATGCTTACAACGCTGGGTCGATGAACAAGTACGCCGAGGAGGGAGTGTCTCGGGTCAGAGTGTTTGACGGAGTGGAGGACGATCCAGAGTGCGCTCAAGCTAACGGAGAGACCTGGTCGTTGGAGTATGCGATGCAGAACGTCATTGAGCACCCCAACTGCCGACGAGCTTTTGCCCCTGAGCAAGGTGACGGTCCCGTAGATCGAAAGTCCAGCCGACCGATAGCTGTGGTCTTCGATCGTCTAGAACTTGGCATAGCCGGAGTTGCTGCCCTTCGTGCTTTCCGTCAGACAGGCGAGATCAATGTTTCCGCAACTCTTGCGAGGTTGGTGACAGAGATCACTGAGGCTCAGATCGGAATAGCTCTTCCCCTGGTGGATCAGTTCATCATGGGAGCGGTCGGCCAGGGATTCCGATCCTTGGATGCCTGGGTTGAAGGTTATGTGGACCCCATCCTCTACGCAGCAGGGCTGGTCGAAGCAGTACCGACTCGTGCCATCCTGGCTCGAACCGAATCTGGGTTGGAAGGGTTCAATCGGTTCATGATCAGTGTGGAGGACGCTGTTCGAGCAGGGGCATCCAAGCTGCCGGGGACCTCTCCACAGGTAGCAAGGGTGCTGGAGAGAACAGGGAGACTCATAGATCAAGGATCAGCAATTGTTGCAAGGTTGGTGGCTGATCCCACTAGAGATCCAGGAGTTCTCCGGTGGGTGGACTACACCTCTTCCCAACTGATCAATACCAATCGCCTCGGGCAGATAACCGGGGAGACTCTGCTGCTCATCAAGCGAGGGGAGATCGATTCATTCAAGGAGGCTTGGAGGGAGGCTTCTGATTACGTCGATCAGATGACACGACTGAGAAGGCAACACCAAGCCTTGATGATCCAGAACTACGAAGAGGTAGTCGCTCAAGCAGAGAGGTTCGGCCAAGCGAGGACCGCTCTATCCAGGATTTTGTACGACCCAGATTCCATCGTACCGGTGACCTTCCCTGCCGAGTTGGATGAGCTAGTCCGTAACTACCGAAAAGTGGAAGGGATAACTGTTCCTCTCACAGCCAGACATTTGAGATCTTTAGAAGAGGAGTTGGTCGAGGCTCACTGGTCGGCGTTTAACCGAGCACAGGAATTGAAGACCCTTACCAAGAATCGGGATATCAGGGCACTTCCATTCCCAGCATCGGCTGGTCCGGACTTCCCAAGTGAGGCTGGTGCCTACTGGGATTTGGTTCGGTTCAGAGACAACATGGATGAGGTGCAAGAAGTCCTCAGTGAACTAACCCATGTTCCAGTGTTTGACATCTCCACCATCGCTGCTGGGGGGGAGGCCATCGTGAAGATAAACCGTGCCGATCCTCAGGGGATGGCTGATGCCTTCCTCAACTTTGTGGCTCCCAGCTTGTATGCACGGAGGATCCACAACTCTGCCAGTGATGAGTTCCTCAGTTTGATGATCGAACGAGGAGCGCTAAAGGTCGATGATATTGAGTTCATCGATACGCAGAAGTTCATCGATGCTATTGGCCAGCAACTGGGTGGACTCTCCTTCAATGGCACAGACGTCTTGTACTTTGGTGAGAAGCTGGCTGATAACTTGCCAGTAAAGGAGATGCTGGATGATGCTCTGGTCTTCTCCTCCCAAGCCTTTCTACCGGCAGGAGTCTGGGATTCCTCCTACCCAACCGTTTTCAATCGACTGCGGGCCAAGGCAGGAGGAGACCCAGACAAGATCAACACCCTTTGGCAAGGGCTGATCCGGCACTACAGGAATAGCACTGAGTTTCTCGACGTCATCGAGCCTGTAGCTGGCCAGAACTTGATCAAAGGCATGGCGAGCTTCTTCGATCAAGTTCTGTACATCTCTGGAGGGATCAACGGATCTCAGTTTGTGGTTCGGGTTAGCTCAGGAGAATGGGTATTCATCAAGACCATGCGCGGAGGAGTGCAAGGAAGGAGCAGGGGCACCATTTCGCAATTGCTGGCTTCTCGGGTAGCCAGAGATATTGGGGAGCTTGAGGCTCCGCCCACCGTGTTGTGGAGCACTGCTGACGGCGGCGTTTTTGGAGTAGCCCACCCTGGCCTCATTGATGCAATCGATTACTCCAATTGGGGTGCTCCGTACCGAGCAGAGCAAAGTAGAAGGCTCACGTT
>QKIM01000377.1 GCA_003249585.1 Deltaproteobacteria bacterium | reverse complement strand
GGGGGGGCGACGTGCTCATCCTCAACACCTGCAGTGTCCGGGAGAAGCCCCGGGAGAAGGTGATCTCGGCCATCCGTCAGGCGAAGGCCGGGAATCCGGGGATCCGGGTGGTCGTGGCCGGCTGCGTGGCCCAGCTCGAGGGTGACACCCTCCTGTCCGAGGGCGCGGACCTGGTCGTGGGGCCAGACTGGTACGACAGCCTGGCGGACGCCCTGCGGGAGATGGACGACGGCACTCCCGAGCACGGGGTCTTCGACGGCTTCATCACCGACAACCCCTCCTTCCTCCAGGCGGATCCCTCCGAGGCCGGCGTCTCGGTCTTTCTCCCCATCCAGAAGGGGTGCGACAACTTCTGCACCTATTGTGTGGTCCCCATGGCGCGCGGCCCGGAGCGGTCGCGCCCCGCGCCGGAGATCGTGGCGGAAGCTGAGCGCTTCGTGGGCCGCGGCGCCCGGGAGATCTTCCTGCTGGGCCAGAACGTGAACAGCTACAAGGGCGAGGGCGGATTCCCGGGCCTCCTCGAGCAGGTCGCGGCGATCCCCGGCGTGTCCCGGGTGCGCTTCACCACCTCCCACCCCAAGGATCTCTCCGATTCCCTCATCGCCGCCATGGCCCGCATCCCGCAGGTGATGCCCTGGCTCCACCTCCCCGTACAGTCCGGATCCACCGTCGTGCTCAGGCGGATGGGCCGCGGGTATACCCGGGAGGCCTACCTGGAGCTGGTGGACCGGGTCCGGGCGGCCTGGCCCAAGGTGGCCTTCACCACGGACATGATCGTGGGGTTCCCCGGCGAGACGGAAGAGGACTTTCTGCAGACCATGGACCTGGTGCGCCGGGTCGGCTATGAGGGGATGTTCTCCTTCCGCTACTCCGAGCGCCCCGGGACCGCCGCCGTGAAGCTCGACGGAAGCGTCCCCATGGAGATCCGGGGGGAGCGGCTCACGCGTCTGCAGAGCATGCACGAGGCCATCGTGCCGGGGCTGCTCGAGCGGTACCTCGGGCAGGCGCTCCCTGTACTCGTGGAGGGGACCTCGGCCCGCAGCGAAGGGGAGGCCAGGGGGAGGATACCCCAGAACCACGTGGTCAACTTTGTGCCACTCCCGGGCCAGACTCCGGACGCGCTGGTGGGCCGGGAGGTCTCTGTCCGCATTGATGAGGTCCGGACGCACACCCTCCACGGAGTCCAGATCAGTTAGCAAATAACTGGCGGAAAAACATATGAATACAGGGGCGTAGGTGCATTCGCGGGATCGATTTCTGTGTGCAGTCTTTTTTGGGACCATCAACACATTGAAAATGCAGGCGAAAAAGTGCCATCAGAAAAATGGTTGTCTCGCTCCGGCTTTTCTCATAAGATGCGCATGGGTGGAGTTTCGGCTTGTTTTTGGGAGGCCGAGAGCGCTCCAATTTGAGGTGGTGTTCATGGTAGATTTATAGTTTTCCAAAGGATCCATGGTTGCCTATCCTGGGCAGGGAGTTGCAGAGATCCTGGGGATCTCCGACAAGACCCTGGGCAAGCAGACGATCACGTTCTACGAGCTCCGCATGCTCGAAACCGACATCAAGATCATGGTTCCTATCCACAAGGCCTCCCAGGTTGGCCTGCGATCCCTCGTCACCGAGAAGGACATTGAGTATCTCATCGAAATAATGAAAAAACGGGATGTGGTCTTCGACAAGCAGACCTGGAACCGGCGGTACCGCGGGTTCGTCGAGAAGATCAAGACCGGCTCCCTCTTCGACGTCGTGGAGGTGTTCAGGGACCTGTCCATACTCAAGTTCCGCAAGACACTGTCCTTTGGCGAGAAGCGCATGCTGGAGACGGCCAAGGCGCTCATAGTCAAAGAAATATCTGTCGTTCAGGAGAAGGAGATGGAGGACGTCGAGCAGGAGCTCGAGGGCCTCTTCACCGGCGACTGATCCCGCCTCCGTTCCCTCCCCCGGTCACCGCATGATCGCGCTTTTCTTCATACTCTTCGGTATGTGGGCCGCCAGTTGGGGCGGATACTCCATCTTTGTGGCCAAGCACCGTCCACGCCGCATAGCCGCGGCGTTCATGGCGCCCGCCGGCGTGCTCGCCTTCTTCTGGGGACTTTTGCGCCTCGTCCTTCCCGGAGCGGGGTTCTGATGCCTTTTGTCATCCGCTGGGAACCTGCGGGGACGCCGCCACCCCTGCGGGTGTTTGACTCCCCCTCGCGCGGGGTCCACGAGCTCTTCCTCGGAGACGCCCTCGATGTGGGGAGGTTCCTGGTCCAGCGGGGCGACACCTTCGATCTCCTCTACATGGATCCCCCGTTCGGGACCGCACGGACACAGCAGACCACCCAGGAAGGCGGCTCGTACCGCGATCCCCCTGTCGAGGCGCTGCTGGAGATGCTCTACCCCGTTCTGGAGCTCGCGCCAAAGCTGCTCACGGACCGCGGGGGGCTCCTCGTGCACCTGGATCATCGGGCCGTGTGGGCGGTGAAGCTCATGCTCGATCAGATTCTGGGGCCGGACCGGTTTCAGAACCAGATCATCTGGCACTACCGGAGCGGGGGGCGCGCGACCAGGCGGTACTCCCGCAAGCACGACGTCATCCTCTGGTATGGAAAAGGGACGGCCCCCTGGTTTGACGCCCGGGCCGCGTCGAGCCCCAGGGACCGGTGCGCCCTGTGCGGGCAGGCCAAGCGTTCCAGTCACCTGAGGACGGTCCAGGGTGACGACGGTCGTCTGTTCAAGGCCATAAAGAGCAACGGGAAGACCTATCTGTACGATCCAGAGGCCGGGGTGCCCCTGAGCGACGTCTGGGTGGACATCGGCCACCTGCACCAGCTCCACCCCGAGCGCCGCGCCTACCCCTCTCAGAAGCCCCTCGCGCTCCTGGAGCGGCTGGTCGGCATACACTGTCCACCAGCAGGTCGGGTCCTGGATCTCTTCGCCGGCAGCGGCACGACGCTGGTCGCGGGGGTCCGGCTGGGACGGGAGGTGACCGGGGGGGACGCAAACCCCGAGGCCATCCCTGTGGTGCTGGAGCGGCTCGCCGCCGAGGGGGTGACCCCGGCGTGCTACACCGAGGTGGGACATGCAGAGTGAAGGGCTGCGGCTCTTCGTCGCCCTCTCTCCCCCCGAGGAGGTGCAGCGCGCCCTCGTGTCCTTCCAGCGATCTCTGGTCCCCGCGCTCCCCGGGCTCTCCTTCGTCCGGCAGCGGCTCGAGGGGGCTCACGGTCCCCATTACCACCTGACTCTCCACTTTATCGGAGCGGCCCATGGAGACACGCTCCCCGGGGTGTGTGCCGCCCTGGAAGCGGTCGTCGGACGATTTGGACCGCTGCGGCTTCGTCTCGGGGAGCTCGGCTGGTTCGCGAGGGGCACCGCGGTGCGTGTGCTCTACATCGGGCTTGGCGGCGACACGGGGCCGCTCGCCGGCCTGGCGGCGGAACTCTCCACTGCGCTGGGGGCTGATTCCGGGCAGGTCCGGTTCCATCCCCACATCACCCTGGCCCGGGGTCCCCGCCGTGGGCAGGTCAGTGTCGACGCCGTAAAATCGGCCCTCCCCACCCTAATCCCACTGCCGGGGGTTGACTTTGTCGCCGATAAAATCATACTGTTCAACTCTGTCCTGACCCGGGAGGGACCGAGGTACTCCATTCTCCAAGGGTTCCCCCTCGGCACCAGGTGAACACGACGGGAGCGTTCGCAAGAGCTCAATGCAAGAAAATCGACAGCCCATTCGACGGAATCTCACGGGGGGCCTCTCCCTGGGCCTCTTCGCGGGGCTGTGGCTCGCCCTCCCCGAGGTGGTGTCCGTGCTCCTGAGCGGCAGCGGTCTGCGGCTCCCCCTGGGGGTCGCAGCGCTGCACCTGACCTTCGGCGTCCTGGGCGGCGGGGTTCTGGGCCTCTTCGCGGGCAGCTGGGCTGCCCTGGTCTCGGTGATCGTCCAGGGTGACAAGCATCGCAAGACGCTCTGGCGCTGGTTTGCCTTCTGCGGGATCGCGCTGGCGTCTGTCTATCCTGTTTCCCAGCTCGACTATCCCACGATGATCAAGGTCGGGGCCCTCGCCGGGGTCCTCGGGGCCGGCTTCCTCGTCGCCCCCCTGCTGGTGGACACCTACCGCCGCGTCTACTCCGGCTATACCTCCACCGCCTTCAACGTGGTGACGTCCCTTTTGCTGCTGGCCTGTTCCTCTGCCCTCTCCCTGTGGGGAGTCCGGCTGTTCCCTTTACCGCTGTATTTCGAGGTCCTTGGTCTGATGTTCTCCATGGGGGCCGCCCTTTTGCTCTTCCTCCCCCTCCGTTTTCGCCGCCGTACGGGCAGCAGGCGTGGACGTGGACTCGCCGTTCTGGCGACACCCAAGCCCATCGTCGCGCTTTTGATCCTGGCGGCGGCCTTCGGCGCCCTCGGGAAGCACGCCGTGGGGGAATGCGCCGGGACGGATTCTGCGCGGTTTGCGCCCATCGCCTTTGCCATGGTCAGTTCCCAAAAGGCGCCAGCCCCGGCGCCCCACGAACCGTCCACCGCCTATGCCGGGGCGAGGTTCCGGATCCCCCCCCTGAAGAATCTCCTGATCCTCACGCAGAACGGGGGAGAGTTGAGAACCCTCTCGGGTGCGTGGCGCAGCGACCGACTCGTAATTCCCAGTGATCGGGAGGCGCTCGTGCTGGCGTCGCTCTTCACGGGACGCAACTACGGCCTGAGGCATCACCTGGCGCCCCATCTTCCGGTGGGCGGGCCGGGACTGGGTACCCGCCTCGCGGCTCATCGGGCGCCCCGGCTCCTCGTCAACCTGAGCGGGGTCGAGGTCACGCCGGCCTATCTCAGAGAGCTGCCCTCGCTGGGGTTTCC
>QKIM01000628.1 GCA_003249585.1 Deltaproteobacteria bacterium | reverse complement strand
AGGGGACGCCGTGCTCGTCAAGAGCGCCCTGCCGGCCCGCAACACCCCCGAGGCTCTGGCCCTCATGCACCGGCTCAACCGAGCCGCCTCGGGCGGGGAACGGCCTCACGAGCGCCTGTGCGCGGGCCAGACCCTCCTGTGCCGTGCCCTGGGGCTCAAGGTGCCCGAGCTCGACGGCCTGCTCCTGCCCTTGCCCCATTTTCGGGTCCTTGCTCCCGAGGGGGGGCCACGGGCCGCCATCCAGACCACCCGCCTGGGGATCCCCGAGGGCCGCAGCGAGGAGCTGTGGCAGCGCTTCGTCGCCTTCGACGCTGCGCGGTGGTGCACCCGCAATCCCCTCACCCGCCGGGGCTGGCGCGAGGGGACCCACTACGCCCTCATCCCCCCCGGCAGTACCCCGGACTGGTCGCACACCGTCCACGGCGCCGCCCCGTCGTGACCCTCGCCCGAATCGCCGATGAGCCCGGGCACCAGGCGCGCCCTTTGGCCAGTCGGTTGAAAACGGGCCGGTGTTGTGCGAAGAATGGTCTCCATGAGTGCACGCAGAGACATGCTGGCAACGGAGCCCGTGGGACGGGTGCTGGCGAGGCTGTCCGTTCCCGCGACCATGGGACTCCTGGCGGGCGCGGCGAACAACCTCATCGACGCCTTCTTCCTGGGGAGGTTCGTCGGCGTGGACGCCATCGCGGGGATCACCATCGTCTTCCCCTTTCTGCTCATCGTGATGGCCATGGCCCAGGGCATCGGGATCGGCGGCGCGGTGCTCCTGTCCATCTGCCTGGGGCGCCAGGAGACCGAAAAGGCTGAACAGTACCTGGGGACGGTCCTCGCCCTCTCGCTTCTGGCGGGCATCGTGGTGCTCGCCGCGGGATACGTCTTCATGGAGCCTCTACTCGGGATCATGGGGGCCTCCAGCAGGATCCTGCCCTACTCGAGGGAGTATCTTTCCTGGATTCTCCCCGCCTACGCTCTGGTCCTCTTGGCGCAGACGGGAGCCAGTGTGGTGCGCAGCGAGGGACACGCGAAAGAGGCCATGCTCACGGTGCTCATCGGGGCGGGCCTCAACATCGCCCTGGATCCCCTGTTCATCGTCGGCCTTGGCCTTGGGGTCCGCGGAGCAGCGCTCGCGGCCACCATCTCCTTCGGGGCCTCCGTGGCCTATCTGGGCTGGTATTTTCAAAGCGGCACCAGCAACTGGAGGGTGCGGCTGTCCAACATCACGCTCCACCTGAAGCGTGTCCGCGCCATCCTCCACATGGGGGTCTCGGCCTTCGCACGGCAGGTCGCAGGGGGGGTAATGACCCTGGTGATCAACAACTCCATCGCCCGATATGGCACGGACAGCACCCTGGCGGCCTTTGGCATCATGAACCGGCTGCTGGCCTTCCTGATGATGCCCCTGTACGGACTGTCCCACGGCCTGCAACCGCTGCTCGGCTTCACCGTCGGGGGAGGAAACGGCTCCCGCGCGGTGGAGGCGGTCCGCCTGTCGTGGAAGACCGCGACGATCTTCTCTGTCTCGACCTTTCTCTTGCTCTTCGCCTTCGCCCCGCAGCTCGTGACCCTCTTCAACGCCTCTCCAACGCTCCTGGCCGAGGGACGTGAGTGCATCCGGCTGGCGAGCCTGGGGCTCTCCTTCGTCGGCTTCCAGATCGTCGCCACGGTGGTCTTTCTGGCCGTGGGCAAGGGGATGACCTCCCTCGCCCTCACCCTGACGAGGCAGCTGCTCATCTTCATCCCGCTGGCGATCATCCTCCCTCTCTTCTGGGGCACGAGAGGAATATGGCTCTCCTTCCCCGCCTCCGATGTGCTCTCCTTTCTCCTCGCGTGGATGCTGGTCAGGAAAGAGATGCACAGGCTTCGCGGTCTGAGGCCGGGGCAGTCCCTCGCATGAGTACCATCGCTTCTCCTCCTGCGAACAGTCCCCTTCAGCCCGGGGCCATCGGGGTCTATCCCGTTGGCGCCCTGGCCATGGCCTTCCATGAGCGGCTCAGGGCGGACGCCATTGTCTGCCGGCGCACCAGCGCCACCACGGACTGGATCACCTCCGTCGCCTGAGGTTTCCCGTCACCGTGGAGAGCCCCAAACGCACAACGACATCGAGAAGACGGGTTGCCTGCAAAGAGCCAAATCCGAAAACCGCGGTTTGAATCCCGTTCAATAATGGACAAAACATAAAAAGTTCAGTACAAAAGGGGAGTGTTGCCCACATAAGGAAGGATCTCCATGACGACCACCCGCCGATCCCGGCTCTCCGCACTATTGGTTTTCGTATATATCGTGGCCTTTTCGACCCTTGTCGCCTGTGATGACGATGACGGCGGCTCCACGGCTTCCGTGACCACCGAGGCTGTCATCGACGTGATCTCTGCGTCCCCGAACCTGGTTGGCACCGAGGTGGTCCTGAGCGCGGCCCAATCGGGACCCGGCGACGATCTCACCTTCACCTGGAGTATCCTGGACGGTCCCCAGGGGACCACGGCAACCCTGGAGGAGCCACACTGGGGTATCGCGACCTTCAACCCGGACCTCCCGGGCCAGTATATGATCCAGCTCACTGCCGCAGGTGAGCACGGGCAGGACACAGCTCAAGCCCTCGTCACCGTCACCGATCCCGCAGATGTGACGCCCACCGCGATCCTCACTCTCCTCTCGGAAGCGCCCCACCGGACGGGAGCGACGCTCACCTTCTCCGGGGCCGATTCTCTGCCGTCCGGAGTGGTATTTTCCTATGCCTGGGCGCTCCAGGGTGCTCCCCCTGCCAGCTCGGCGGCCATGTCGGATCTGGGCGACGGGCTGGCGGAACTCGTCCCCGACGTCGCCGGCGCCTACACCGTCGCGCTCACTGTCATAAGCGAAGGCGGCGAGGACACGACCTTCCTGCAGGTGGCCGTCACCGAGGCCCCTGCCTGCGCATCCAACATCGACTGCACAGAACCTGCTCCCATCTGTGATGTCCAGAGCGGACGCTGTGTGGAGTGTCAGGTCCTGGAAGACTGTGCCCATACACCGGGTACGGTGTGCAGTGCCGGGAGCTGCGTCTGTCCCGGCGGCGACGACTGGTGTCCCGTGGATTATTGCGTGGACCTGGACAGCGACCCGGACAACTGCGGGAGCTGCGGCCATGCCTGCTATGGTGACTGCAGCGCCGGCGCCTGCGTTGATCCCTGGGAGGCCATGAGCACCGTGAACGCGCCTTCGGCACGGGCATACCACACTGCCGTCTGGACCGGCACCCACATGATCATCTGGGGGGGAATGACCAGCACCGGCATGACCAACACCGGCGCCATGTACGAGCTCTCTACCAACACATGGTCCCATGTGTCAACGGTGGGCGCTCCCGCCGCCAGAATGTATCACACCGCCGTCTGGACCGGTGACCGCATGATTGTGTGGGGTGGGGAAGTCGGCGGATCCTTGTCGTACGATGGTGGCGCCTTCGACCCCGTGACCAACACCTGGGAGTCCGTTACGCTGCTGGGCGCACCCGTGGAACGCAGATACCACACCGCCGTCTGGACCGGCACCAGCATGATCGTCTGGGGTGGGGAAGACAGCGGTGGTGATGAGCTCAACTCCGGGGCCATGTACGATCCGGCTACGGATACCTGGACCCCCATGGTCGCTTCCTCCACCTACCGGAAATGGCATACGGCAGTATGGAACGAGGCCCTCGGGACCATGATGGTGTACGGTGGATATGGTGACGGCTCCGGCTATACCAACGTCTATTTCCCGTACGTCGGCCTCCTCCCGGGCGGCGTGATGTACAACCCCACCACCAACACGTGGCAAAACCTCATCCCCCAAGGTGAGCCATCGGCCCGCACCTATCATTGTTCGGTCGTCGTAGACGAAGATCTCTACATTTTTGGCGGATACAATGGCAGCGTCTTCCTGCCGACGGGGTCCAGGTACACCCAGGGTGGCTGGCTGCCCTTTGAGGGATTTGAACCGACCGCACGGCGGATGCACACCTGCGTGTGGCTCTCGGTCGCCAACCGGATCATCGTCTGGGGCGGACAGTCCTCTTCCACCACCTATGAGAACACCGGAGCGATCCTCGACATCGCGACGCGCTTCTGGGTGGATTCCCTGCCCACGGCTCCCGAGGGGCGCTTCCGACACACGGCTGTGGCGACCGCCAACAAAATGCTCATCTGGGGCGGTATAGTCGCCAGCGGGTACACGGACAGCGGCGCCATCTACACCTTCACCCCCTGAACCCCTGCTGCACCTGTGCTGCTACGCAGCCCGACCCCCGAAATCTATCGAAATCCCCAGAACGCATAAACGCGTTGCCGTTACCCTCGAATCATGCCAAAATACTCATGAACGGAGAAGGGATGGATGCCCAAAGCGCACAACGATAACGAGAAAACGAGCTGCCAGCAAAGAACGGAATTCGAAAACAGCGCTTTGAATCTCTTCCAATTGGAGCCCGGGGCCATCGGGGTCTATCCCGTTGGCGCCCTGGCCATGGCCTTCCATGAGCGGCTCAGGGCGGACGCCATTGTCTGCCGGCGCACCAGCGCCACCACGGACTGGATCTTCGAGGAGGGCCGGCTCACCATCAACTCGACCGTGCACGAGGTGGCCTCCAAGCTGTTCCGGGGGCTCACCGGCCACGGCGACGGGCGTCGTCTGCCGGAACTGGTCCTCGTCTGCCCCCTGGTGGATCAACTGGACGACTTCAAGGCCGCGCTCATGGTCCTCTTCAGGGAACTGGACACCCGGGAGGCGCCCGCCCTGGAGGACATCCCCTTCTTTCTGCTGGCAAGTTCCGGCATCTATTTCGAAGCCTTCTGCGCCGATGTCGCCC
>QKIM01000527.1 GCA_003249585.1 Deltaproteobacteria bacterium | reverse complement strand
GTGGACTGGTGTGAGGGGAACGGACTCGATACGCTGTGTGATCCGTGCACCGAGCTGGGCTGGTACGGTGACGGGGAGTGTGACGAGGCGCTCATCTCCCTGATGTACTGCTACGGGCCCGACCCCGACTGCGTCGAGGCGGTCTGCGGCGACGGCGTCCTCGAAGGGGACGAGGAGTGTGACGACGGCAACACCGCCCGCTGGGACGGCTGCGACGAAGACTGCACCCTCGGCGAAGATTGTGACAACGGTGTGGACGATGACGGGGACGGCATGGTCGACCTCGAGGATGTGGACTGCTTCGACTTCCCTGAACCTTCCTTCTGCGGCGACGGGATCCTGGACGAGGGCGAGGAGTGCGACGACGGCAACACGGAGCATGGAGACGGCTGCGCCGTCGACTGCACCCTCTGCGAGGAGTGTGACAACGGCGTTGACGATGACGGGGACGGCCTCACGGACCTCGAAGACCCCGAGTGCGCCTTCTGGCCCGAGGAGTACTGCGGCGACGGGAACCTGAACCCGGGCGAGGAGTGCGACGACGGCAACCACATCTCCGGCGACGGCTGCAACGCCGACTGCACCATCGGCGAGCAGTGCGACAACGGGGTGGATGACGACGGGGACGGCATGGTGGATATGGAAGACACGGACTGCATGAGCTGGCCCTGTGGCAGCATCTGCGGCGACGGTTACCTGGAGTGCCCTGAGGAGTGTGATGACGGCAACACCGAGTCGGGAGACGGCTGCGACGCCGTGTGCATGCTGGAGGGGAGCCCCGACGAGCCCCTGATGCGCTGCACGGTGGACGCCGACTGCCCGGCCATCGCCAACGATCCCGGCCGCTGCTGTGCCCAGACAGGCGGCTGGCGCAACGTCTGCTCCACCCTCACCCAGTGCCCCCAGGCCGATCAGGACGCCTGTCTCACGGACGCCCAGTGCGCCGCGCGGTCCGGCGGGGTGACGCCCGTTTGCTGTCACGACGTCGACGGGCGGAACTACTGCGCCGGGTCCCTGCAGACCTGCATGGCCGTGACCGCATGCGACAGCTACGCGAACTGTCCGGCCCCCTCGGCCTCCTGCTGCGCCTCCCATCCCTGGTACAGCCATGGTGTCTGTGTCCCGGAGGATCTCGCCTCAGACCCCCTGACCGAGTGCGCTCCCTGAGTGCTGCTGCGCCCTGCTATCGCACGAGGGTGACCTGCCGCATCATCTGGGTGGCGGCGGTGGAGTATTTGTCGGCACAGTCGACGCGGACGATGTACCGCCCGGGGGGCAGGGGCCTGATGGTGAATTCCCCGGCCATCCGAACGATGTTGATCCCGTTGAAGACCGTGCGATCGATCTTGACGAGGTCCTCCCTCTGCAGGGGTTCGGTGTCCAGGGGGCGGGTCAGGGAGAGCGAGCAGGTGAGGCCGATCTTGAGGAGCTCCACCTCCTTGTGCAGCTGCTCGAACCGCTGCTTGAACCGGCCGTGGGTGAAGCCGCGCACGATAAAGGTGTACAGCACCTTGCGGCCTGTGCGCAGGGGGGGGACTTCGCGGGAGAGGAAGGCCGAGAGATCCTGGGTGAGCTCGAGGCCGTGCACCCGCATCTGGTTGGACAGCTCCAGCTTGGGACCGTCGACGGTGAGTCGGAGCACGCGCTCCAGTTCCTTCGTGCCGGTCCGCAGCCGCAGATGGATCTTGAAGCGTCCCCTGGGGACGAATTCGGGGACCGTGAAGGGGAGGCGGAACTGACCGGCACCCATCCTCAGGGAGAGCGGGTTGTTCTTCTGGATGAGGTAGGCGCCGCCTCGAGGGCCGAGGACGGCGATGTCCAGCGTGGCCTTGTCCCCGGAGAGCCCGGACACGCTGAGGGAGACCCGTCCCTGGTCGCTGCGCCGCCACACCTGCCGGGGAATCCCGGCGGAGTCCTCCAGGGAGAGGTTGAAGAGTCCCCCGTCGGCGGCGGCGATCTTCAGGTTCTCGCCCGTAATGACCCGTTTGCCCGACACCTTGTCATGGAACTCCAGCCGAAGCAGATAGACTCCGGGGGCCTTGGGGGCGGGGAGGTCGGCGTGTCCCCACAGATAGGCGCGGGGCCCGGTGCCCGTCCAGCGGACGAAGGGCAGCGTCCCCCGGGGCTGCTCCAGGGCCTTTCCGCCGTGGGTGGCCTCGCGGTAGGAGTAACTCACGTCCACCTCGGCCTGCATTCCCTGGCCCCCCTTGCGGAAGCCGGGCCGCGCCAGGAGCGTCCAGGCGGTGATGGTGCCCGTTCCCCGGGCGAATTCGGGCAGGTGTGTGCGTGCCACCGAGAAGACAGTGGAGCGAGGCATGGGAAGCCCGCGCAGGGCGAAGGGGATGTAGAAGCGGCCTTTGCGCGAGGCGGCCCGCTGGGTGATCTCCAGGTTGAGGGTGTACGCCCCGCTGACCCAGGACGAGAGGGTGCCCGTGGAGAGGGCCACGATGCCTGTGGCGCGGCGCACCTGATCCCCCTTGAGGAGGATGGACGACTGCTCGAACACGATCCCCTCGGGGCCCGTGACGGTGATGCGGCCGTCCAGGGGTTCGCCCACGGCCAGCCCCCGGAGCTTCAGGAAGGCCATGAGGGTCTCGCCGGCGTTGATCCCCGTCCGGCTGTGACCGCCCGTGGTGAGGGCGCCGGTCACCAGCCCGAAGTCCCCCTCGGCGACCCAGCGGAAGGTCTCGGCGGCGTCAGGGCGCTTCTCCGTACCCGTGGTCGCGGGTGCGCCTGGGCCTGTCGGGAGGGGGGCCTTCGAGGGTTCGTCCTTGGGGGAGCTGCAGGCGGCGAGGGCCACCAGGCCGAACAACAGGACGCAACGACGCATCACCAGAACCTCGACGGCTTGTGATTGGGGCCGTTTCCGCGGCGCAGGCGGGTGTCCCGCGCATAGAAGGGGGACGCCTCGGGGTAGTCGATGTTGAAATGCAGGCCGCGGCTCTCGAGCCTGCGCTGGGCGCCGTAGACGATGAGGTCCGCCGTGAGCGCCAGGTTTCGCAGCTCGATGAGCTCGGGCGTGACCAGGAAGTTCCAGTAGTAGTGGTGGATCTCGTCGGAGATCATGTTGATGCGGTGCATGGCGCGCTGGAGGCGCCGGTTGGAGCGGACGATGCCCACGTAGTTCCACATGGTCCGGCGGATCTCGTCCCAGTTGTGGGCGACCACGACGCCCTCGTCGGACGAGACGGCGTGGCCGGACTTCCAGGGGATGATCTCCTTGGGCCGGTGCGCTTCGCACTCCCTGACCCGCTCCGCCGCACGCCCCGCGAAGACCAGCGCTTCGAGGAGGGAGTTGGAGGCCATGCGGCACGCCCCGTGGAGCCCCGTGTGGGAGACCTCGCCGATGGCGAAGAGGTTGGGGATGTTCGTCGCGCCCCATTCGTCGACCTGGACGCCGCCGCAGCAGTAATGGGCCGCCGGCACCACCGGGATGGGCTGCTCCGTCATGTCGATGCCGAAGCGGAGGGTCTCTTTGTAGATGTTGGTAAAGCGCTCCTTGAGAAACTCGGCGCCCCGGTGGGTGATGTCCAGGAAGACGGAGTCGTCACCGGTGATCTTCATCTCCGAGTCGATGGCCCGGGCCACCACGTCGCGGGGGGCCAGCTCTCGCATCTCGCTGTAGGCGGCCATGAACGCCGTGCCGTCGGCCCGCTTCAGGATGCCCCCCTCGCCCCGCAGCGCCTCGGAGATGAGGAAGGACTTGGCCTTGGGGTTGTATAGGAGGGTCGGGTGGAACTGAAAGAACTCCATGTTGGAGACTTCGGCGCCTATGCGGTAGGCCATGGAGATGCCGTCGCCCACCGCGGTGTCGGGGTTGGAGGTGTACAGGTACACCTTGCCGGCTCCGCCCGAGGCCAGAACCGTGGCCCGGGAGATGACCGTGTCCATGACCCCCGTGGAGCGGTCCAGGATGAAGGCCCCGAAACAGGCGTTCTCCTTGCCGTACTTGGCCATGGACAGGAGATCCACGACCATGTGGTTCTCCATGATGGTGATGTTGGGGATTTTGCTGACCGTCTCCACGAGGTGGTCCATGATGGCCGCCCCCGTGAAATCGTCGACTCGCACCACACGCCGGCGGGTGTGACCGCCCTCCAGACCCAGGTCGTAGGCCCCGTCCGCCTTCGTTGTGAAGGGGACGCCGAAGGATTCCGCCAGGTCCGACACGCGGGCCGGTCCCTCGGAGACGGTGAGGTTCACGATTTTTTCGTTGCACAGACCGGCTCCGGTTTTTATTGTGTCCCGTGCGTGCTGCTCGAGTGAGTCATCGTCGCTGAGGACTGCCGCGACGCCTGCCTGGGCGAGGGTCGTGGTCGCGTCCTTGACGCCGCGTTTGGTGACGATGGTGACTCGCCCGTGGGCACTGGCCTTGGCGGCAAAGTAGAGTCCCGCAAGCCCTGAGCCGATGACGAGATAATCTGTTTCGATGATCGTTGAAGGTCTCATGGGCCGCAGTATAGGGCGATGGACTGCCAAGAGGAAGGCAAAATGAAACCGGTTCTCTGGAAATTCTCTCTCCCCATGGTGGGGGAGATCTCCTTCCCCGCGTATTTCACGGGGCTGGCCATCGCCTTCATCGTGGGCCTGTTCCTGCTGGAGCGTGCGGGGCGTCGCCTGAAGATTTCACCGCTGCGCCTTTACGATATGGGCATCCTCATCGTGGTCTTCTCGCTCTTCGGGGCGCGGGTCTTCCACGTGCTCTTCGATGGGCAGCTGCGGGACTATGCGAACCTGTGCGTCGCCCCCAAGGAGGTCAAGGTGCCCGTGGGCCCCGGTGGGCCCATGGTCGAGGAGTGCACCCTGGACCGCGAGTGCGGCAACGGGT